>CAZAKB010000099.1:0-11238 GCA_964485475.1 uncultured bacterium | reverse complement strand
TAGGTTAAATTACTGATATGACTATGACAATAAATTCAGCACCAATCCCGGAATCCTTTTTAAGCTTATCGCCAACCGAGTTGAATAAACGCATCATCGAGGTCAAAGCGAAACTTGGAAAACGGTTACTGATTCTCGGACATCATTACATGAGTGACGAGGTGATTGCTCATGCCGATGAGCGGGGCGATTCCTTTGCATTGGCGAAAATTGCCGCCCAGACAGACGCAGAATTTATCGTCTTTTGTGGTGTGCACTTCATGGCCGAGACGGCTGACATTGTTACAGCATCAAACCAGAAAGTCTTTATTCCCGATTCCGGGGCCGGCTGCTTTCTGGCGGATTGTGCCCGCATTCGGGACGTGGAAGACGCCTGGCGGGAGACAAAATCAATGACATCGGATATAATTGTACCGATTACTTACGTGAATTCCGGTGCCGACATGAAGGCTTTCTGTGGTAATAATGGTGGACTGGTTTGTACGTCCTCCAATGCAGATAAGGCTTTGAAATGGGCTTTTAAGCGTGGTGAAAAGGTTTTTTTCTTTCCCGATCAGCACCTGGGACGAAACACCGCATTCGCGATGGGAATTCCGCTGAACGAAATAATTCTATGGGACCCCGATGAACCATTGGGCGGAAATTCTTTAGAAGCCATAAAACAGGCCAAAGTAATTCTGTGGAATGGTTTCTGTATTGTGCATCAGGAATTTAATGTGGCTTATATCGAGAAACTTCGGCAAGACGATCCGAAGATAAATATCATTGTTCATCCGGAGTGTGATTTTGACGTAGCACAGACGGCCGATTTTATGGGTAGCACAGCCGACATTATTCGCCGGATTGCCGATGCACCGTCCGGATCACACTGGGCCGTTGCAACGGAAAAAAACCTGGTGAACCGCCTGAAGAATATATATCCGGATAAACGGATCGAGATATTACAATCCTTTGAGCCCTATTGTAAGTCTATGGCGCAGATAACGCTGACTAAATTGGCGTATCAATTGGATCAGATAGATCATGGTAATCTCATTAACCAGGTTATTGTTGAAGAACAATATACTGCAAGTGCCCGGATTGCCCTGAACCGTATGCTGGAATTAAAATAATGAAATCGAGCGATATTCATATGGAAACAGATGTACTGGTAATTGGTTCCGGTTTGGCCGGCTGTTCGGCGGCATATTCGGCGGCCCGGGAAGGTCTGAATGTGGTCATGATCACGTCGGAACCGAAGTTGTCAGAAGCCTCATCCTACTATGCCCAGGGTGGTATTATTTATCGGGCAAAAGAGGATACCGAAGCGATGCTGCTGGATGATTTTCAACGGACTGGTGCTGGTATCGTAAATGAAAATGCCGTACGGGTCATCTATCAAAACGGCCCGGAGTTTATTGATCGGATTTTATGTGATGATTTGGAAATACCTTTCGGTCGAAGTACCAATGGAGACCTTGATTTGACACAGGAAGGTTCCCATTCGTTTCCACGGATCGCTTTTGTTAAGGATCATACCGGACAATCCATTCAGGATCAATTTTATAGAAAGATCAAAACGATTGGAAATATTCAAATCATTCGGAAAGCAAGCTGCGTCGATCTGATTACCTTGGCGCATCACTCGCTGAATCCGTTGCATATTTATGAACCCAGCACCTGCGTGGGTGCTTATGTTCTGTTTCAGGACGAAAAGGAAGTCCGGCCGATTCTGGCCAAAGTGACTGTGTTGGCCAGTGGTGGACTCGGGAACCTGTATCTACATACATCCAACCCGCCCCATGTTCGGGGTGACGGCTATGCCATGGCTTACCGGGCCGGTGCCCGGATTATGAATATGGAATATGTACAGTTCCATCCGACGACTCTTTTTACAACGAATGAAGAACGGTTTTTGATTTCGGAAGCGCTGCGGGGCGAAGGTGCGGTACTGCGCAATAATCAGGGTGAAGCGTTTATGCAGCGCTATCATGAATTGGGCAATCTGGCGCCTCGGGATATCGTCGCCCGTTCCATTATGGCGGAAATGAATGAAACCGGTGCCAAATACGTTATGCTGGACATTACTCATCGTGACAGTGACTGGGTGCGGAAACGATTTCCGAAAATCTATCAAAAATGTCTTGAGCAAAAGGTTGATATTGCTACGGAAGGTATTCCGGTTGTACCGGCAGCGCATTATGAGTGTGGTGGTATTGCGTCGGATATGCTGGCCAATACAACGATCCGGCGTCTTAAAGCAGTCGGTGAAGTAGCCTGTACTGGTTTACATGGGGCCAACCGGCTTGCCAGTAGTTCTTTACTGGAATGCCTGGTATTTGGGATTATCGCCGGCCGGGATGCTGCCGAACAGATAAATGGACAGCAAATGATTATGCCGTCCGTTGCAAACTGGAAAAGGGAAACGGAATATATCGATCCGGATTTGCTGCGTCAGGACCGCTCAACGATTCGCCAAACGATGTGGAATTATGTGGGCATAGTCCGGAACGAAAAGAAACTTGAACGTGCGTTTGGAATTTTATGGCAACTCAATGAAGACATTCAGCATTTCTATCATCATGGTGAAATCAGCGATGCACTCATTGGTTTACGGAATGCAGCGACGACGTCACTGCTGGTCCTGCACGCGGCTCGTTTACATAAGGGGAGTCGGGGTTGCCATTACCGCACGAATTGATTAAACTAAACATTCTAAAAATTAATTTGAAATTGGAGGTTTTGTGAATACGTTACTTTATGCTGGAACAATGGGTGGTGGTGCTGCTCAGGGGGGAAACCCGATCATGTCATTATTGCCGTTTCTGGCGATCATCTTGGTGATGTACCTGTTGATGATTCGTCCCCAGGCCAAGAAACAGAAAGAAAAACAGCTGATGCTGAAAGAGCTGAAGCCGGGCGATGAAATCTTAACGATCGGAGGAGTGTACGGAAAAATCGAAGGTGTTCGTGAAAAAGAAGGCATTCTGGTCGTGAAAATTGCAAAAGATGTCAAAATCCATATTACACGATCGGCCGTTGCCGAAAAGTTGGTTGATAAATCTGTTGTAAAATAGTATGGAATTGCTGGAAATATATCTCTACGGCAGTCCGCTGTTGAAGCGCAAGACGAAACGAGTTGGTGAACTGCCAGACCATTTTCCCGAATTTCTCGAGCGTATGTATACCACTATGTATGACGATGACGGCATCGGACTGTCTGCCAACCAGGTTGGAGTTGACCTGCACTTTTTCATTGCCGATTTTTCCCTGCACGACAAAGATATGTCCCGGGAAGTGTTTATCAATCCCGAAATACTGGAAAGTACCGGCATTGATACATTGGAAGAAGGTTGCCTCAGTGTTCCGGAAATTCATGAGAAAGTGACCCGTGCATACAAGATTAAATTGCGTTATGAAAATCTCAAGCGGGAAGTCATCGAAAAAGAATTTGAAGGATTTCCGGCCAGAGTGATTCAGCATGAAACTGACCATTTGAATGGTATTCTCTTTGTGGAGCGGATTAGTCCGCTGAAACGCAGTTTTATCGATTCAAAACTCAAGAAAATCGCCGAAAAGGGAAGTACCCAAACTGAACCCGTTACAATCTGATTCTTTATGAAAATCATCTATATGGGAACTCCGGAATTTGCCGTTCCGGGACTGAAAGCGATTGCCGAATCCGGTCACACAGTGATGCTGGTGGTCACCGGGCCGGACAAACCTGCTGGCCGTGGTCGAAACCTGCGTGAAACACCGGTCAAGCAATTAGCCATGGAACTGAATTTGCCGATTCTGCAACCGATCTCCTTGAAAGATCCGGGTTTTATTAATCAAGTTAGATATTTAGATGCTGATATCATCGTCGTAGTGGCATTCCGGATTTTACCGGATGAACTCATCAATGCCGCCCGTCTCGGAGCAATCAATCTGCATGCCTCGCTGTTGCCAAAATACCGGGGTGCAGCGCCGATCAACTGGGCTTTGATAAACGGCGATAAACGGACGGGAGTTACGGTTTTTCAGATTAGACCGAAAGTGGATACCGGGGACATCATTTTTCAACAAGCAGTTGAAATCAATGAAGCGGATACCTATGGGGATCTTTATGACCGCTTGTCCCGGATCGGTGCACCGGCACTAGTGACGGTACTGAACAAATTGGAAAGCGGAGTTGTCGATGCCATTCCGCAGGACGATTCACTGGTGAGTAAAGCGCCGAAAATTTTTCCCCAGATGGGAGAAATTGACTGGTCGAATAGTGCGAAATCAATCAAGAATCTGATTCATGGATTGTCTCCAGTGCCTGGCGCATATGCCGTTTACGGGAAGAAACGTATCAAATTTCTGAAAGCCCGTTATTCATCCGATGAGTTGAATGAAACGCCCGCGACAATTGTTGTCCGGGATAAGGATCAATTGGGTATTCAAACCGGTTCAGGGCTACTTTACCCACTGGGAATGCAATCGGAAGGAAAAAAAGCGTTGCCGGTTGCAGAGTTTTTACGGGGTTTTCAGGGTAAAATCGGGGATCGGTTCCAGTCGTGAATATCCGCACTGCCGCCGTTCGTATACTGAATTTTTACCATCATCAGTATTTTAACTATGAAACTAAAATCGCCGCTACAGCAGATGGTCTAAAATTGTCTGGAAAAGACCGCGATTTTCTGTATATACTCGTAAAAGGGGTCATTTTATATTGCTTGTACCTAGACTTTGTGATCGAAATTGCGTCGCAACGATCTGTAAAAAAGTTTGAAAATACAGTGTTGAATTTGTTACGGGTTGGCGTTTTTCAATATTTGATTCTGGAAACACCGCCCCATGCATTTACCAACGAAACTGTTGATGCGGCCAGGCAATTGAAGAAACCGCGGGCTGTCGGGCTGATCAATGCGGTGCTCAGACATTTACCCTCAATGGACGAACTGGAAAACAGGCTTATAAAATTGCCGGATAATGAGTCACTGGCGATCCGGTATTCCCATCCGCAATGGATGATTGACCGCTGGATCGAAAATTTCGGAATAGAAAATACGCAAAATATTGCTGATTTTAATAACAGTTATCAGAAAATCTACTTTCGGCACAACCCGCTCAAAATATCATGGGATGATCTGTCCCAAAAACTGCAGGATTCCGGGTATGCTGTTACCCTTGCTGTAGACTCACCAAGCCTGTTTTTTTCTACAGATACACCGGGGGAGTTGATCCGAAGCGAGTTGTTTGCCAAGGGTTTCATGTCTGTTCAGGACATCAGCCAGTCACTAGCTGTACGCCTGTTGAATCCCCAATCCGGCGAGACAATTATTGACGCCTGTGCTGCGCCGGGCGGGAAGACCGGGATGATTGCCCAACTTGGTGGGCATGAGTCGATTATAAACGCATATGACATTTCTTCCGCTAAAGTACAGCTGCTGAAAAATGATGCCTTTCGTTTAGGACTTGATTTTGTAAATTACGGTGTTGCCGATGCCCGGTCAGGGACATTTCCAATGGCAGATAAAGTTCTACTCGATGTGCCCTGCTCAGGTACCGGTGTTATAGCGCGGCGGGCGGATTTACGCTGGAACAGGACGCCGCAAGACCTTGAGGCGCTGCTTGTGATGCAGAGAAAAATATTGACAAATATGGTCAGCGCTGTAAAACCCGGTGGTGTTATGGTCTATAGTACCTGCTCTATCGAACCGGAAGAAAATTGGCAAAATATTGAATGGTTTTTAAAGAATAACCCGAATTTTACGATTGAGAATGCCGATAATTTTGTTGAAGCAAAATGGTGTGATAAAAATGGAGCTGTGCAGGTTCTGCCGCATCTTCATAATGAGACCGGCGGATTTGCGGTTCGGCTACAGAGACGATAATTATATGGAAAATATGAAATGACAGTCAGTACACGTAACTGGATTCGATTTCTAACCGTTTTCGTGATCTTTTCGATTGTTTTTATTCTGGTAATAGATAAGATCGTGTTGCCAATTTATGTGGGCAACAAGAAAGAAATTCCGCTGGTGGATATTCGGGGGCGCTCGCTGGATGAAGCGGTGATTATTCTGGATATGGTCGGATTGCATTACGAGGTTATCGATTCAACTGAAAATGATGACTTGCCGCCCCAGACAATTGTTGATCAGCAACCGCCGGCCGGGACGCCGGTGAAGACCGGCCGAATGATCCGCTTGGTTATTACCAGTGGTGAACGTTTTTTTCCAATGCCAAATCTCGTCGGAAAAGTTATGAAATCGGCAAGCCTGGAACTACAGCAATACCATCTTAGAACCGATTCTATCAGCTATGAGTTTTCATCGGATAAACCACGGGATGTTATTACGGCTCAATCAATTCGCCCCCGCCAAATGATTTCTGCCAGCGACAGCGTATCACTGGTCGTCAGCAAAGGCCCGCCGCCCCGGCAGCTGGAAGTGCCCGATCTTTTCGGTATGAATCTTGACGAGGCCAAAAGCGCGATCAGAAAAACCGGTTTTCGGGTCGGAGCCATCCGGTATATTACCAACGACGATCTGGTTGCCTATACGGTCATCGGCCAGAAACCGGAATTCGGTGTTCTCTATGACAATGCAGTCCCGATTAACCTGGAAGTCACAATTGCCAGTCACTCTGGAGAATAATATGGAAATTGTACCATCACTATTATCGGCAGATTTTACTAAATTGGGTGATGAAATTCATGCCGTTGAAAAGGCCGGTGCCACGCGTCTGCATCTGGATGTCATGGATGGTCATTTCGTACCGAATATTACCATCGGGCCGTTCATTGTTGAAGCGATTCGGAGACATACCGGGTTACACCTGGAATCTCACCTAATGATTACCAATCCTGAACAATTTATCGAACCCTTTATCAAAGCCGGCAGCGATACCGTTGTGATTCATATTGAATCCAGCCAGGATGTGGTACGGGATTTTAAAACCATTCGACAACTGGGCGCGAAAGCGGGACTGGTTATTAATCCACCGACACCCTTTGCTAAGATTGAGCCTTACATGGAATTTATCGATCATCTGCTGATCATGACCGTGAACCCGGGATTTGGCGGTCAGAAAATGATTAAAGAGGCTTTGGATAAAGTAGTTCTGGCAAAACCCTATTCGGAAAAATATGGCTTTCCGATTGAGATCGATGGTGGTGTCAATATCGATACGGTTACCGATGCCAAAAATGCCGGAACGGATTTGATTGTGGCGGGTTCTGCGGTATTTTCAAATGGAAAACCCTTTGATAATTTCAAAGCATTGACGGAGAAATTACACAGTGAATGATATCCCAAAGGCGGAGCGTGACCGCAAGGCAATTCACTATACAACGGTGCTCATCCCGCTGATTTACTATTTTTTTCTGGAAAAAGACCTGGCGGTCATCATTTTAATTATCGTCTCAGTGTGTATGCTCGTTGCCGAAGCTCTCCGTATGACAGTTCCCTCTTGTCGCAGCCTGTATGTGCGACTTTTTGGCGATATGACACGGCCTCATGAACATGCCAACCATTTGACTGGGGCGACGCATCTCTTTTTAGGTTCGTTGATGGTCGTGTATCTGTTCCCCAAAGAGATAGCGACGACAGCAATGTTGTTTATACTGGTTGGTGATCCGACGGCCTGCCTGGTGGGTATGGCATTTGGGAAAATTAAACTCTCCCGGTCGAAGACGCTGGAAGGAACCCTGGCGTTTATCACGGCCAGCCTGATTGCAACCTGGTGGATTCCCGGCGTGCCGATGTATGTAAAATTAGTTGGTGCTATAGCGGCGGGCGGACTGGAACTGCTGACCTGGCGGCTGGATGACAACCTGATTATTCCCACGGTTGCGGCAACAATAATGTATTTTCTGATTTAACAATTCAATTTTATGTCATTTATAAATTCATTTTTTCTCTATTTGCTGCCTCTTGTGGCCGTTCCGATTGTGATTCATTTGATCGGCCGGCAGCGCTATTACAAGCAGGAATTCAGCACACTGCGGTTTCTGAAACAGCTGGAAATTGATCTCGTCCGCAAACTGAAAATCCGCCAGATTTTATTGCTGGTACTTCGGATTCTGCTAATCCTTCTACTGATTCTGGTTTTTGCGCGGCCCTATCGGACGACCCGGTCGCCCGGAATTGTTGTAGGCAAAGGTGAAACGCTGTACTTGGTTCTGGATAATTCGTTGTCGATGCAGGCCCGGATGAAAGGCAAGACGCTGTTGGAAATTGGAAAAACAAGTATTTTTTCAGCCACAGAACAGATCGATTATCCAGTTTATATTAAACTGATTGAATCTACTCAACCCCAGAAAATAAAAGATATTGGATTAGTCACTGATCCGACCGGGATTGAAGAAATTCTGACCAATATTGACGCTTCCAACCGAAGCGGCAGTATCAACCGGGCAATTATTACCATCCAGACCGATTTAAAGTCCCAACGGGAATTGAATCCGGCGATCTGGATACTCAGCGATTTTCAGACGTCGGATTATCAGAGAGATCCCGGTATTGATGATTTTTTCAAAGCAAGCGGCAGCCGGGTGATTCTTTTTCCCGTTACCAGTAATTCGGAAAATGTTGCGATTTCATCATTGTCTATTCCCGGCCAGCTGTTCCGGCAAAATCAAACAGTACAGATCCGGGGCTTTTTGTCCAACTGGAATTCCAAACCTGTCGAAGCGCCGGTATCACTCTTTTTGGAAGATCAGAAACTTGGCCAGGCATTGCTGGCTATTCCTCCTCTTGAAGAGGCCAATGTCCGGTTCGAATTTCTGCCGTCGGTGCCGGGATTTCATCAGGCCCGGCTGAAAATTTCCGATGACGATTTGCTGATGGACAATCAACGTTTTTTCCCGCTCAATATTCCCGATCGGATTCGGGTATTGATTGTATCACGCAATCCTGAAGACAGCCGCTATATCAAACAAGCCCTTACTGCGGACGAAGCTTCTGTGATAACGGTAAAAATGACATCGACTGGCCTATTATTAACTGAGGATTTGGCATTATACGACCTGCTGGTCTTTTCCAATGTCGATGAATTACCCGACAACGCTCAGGCCAAACTGAATTTCTTTTTGGAGATGAACCGAGGCTTGCTGCTGTTTCCCGGTAAGGATTGTACTCCGGATAAATTTAATTTGCTCTGGGCTAGCACTTATGGATTTCCCAAGTGGCGGACCACCCGGACAGCCGAGCCCGGTCAATACCTGAAATCCGGAAATATTGATGCCACCCACCCGGTTTTCAGCCGACTTTTACGTGATAAAGATTCCTTTGAATACTCACCGGAGTTTTATACGATTCCGGGCTTCAGCATTGGGAAAAATCATAGGATTCTGGCCACTTATGAGGATAATACACCCTTTATTATAGAAGCGACTCTCACGGCTGGCCGGGGAATACTGCTGGCATCGGTGCCGGTGGCGGGCTGGAGTAACCTGCAGCTGACCGGCTTTTTCCCGGCGATTATGAATCGCTTAGTATTTTATATGTCCCAGCAAGGAATACCGGAATTGGATATGGTATGCGGCGATACGCTGATCATATCACCATCGAAACTAAACATTCGGACCGATTTATCGATCCATACTCCCGACAAACGTCGTATCAAACTGGCGCTGGGAACTGATGAGCCAATTTTGTTTGATGACACCGGGATTCCCGGCTTTTATGAACTCTATTCCGAAGGTCGGAAGATAAACCAATATGCGATTAACGTTCCGGAAAGTGAATCCTCAGCGAAGTTTTCAAGTATTCTGGATTTTGAGAAATTGTTGAGCGATTATCCCGGTAAAATGGCTGTGTTCTTTGTTGATGGGGAGAATGATCTGAACCGATTAGAGCACAATCGTGAATTCAGTGATTGGTTGATAATATTGGTGCTGATCGTTGCGCTTCTGGAAAGTTATATTGGTCGGGTTAATCGAAAAATCAGGGGAAATCTGCAACATGGATGAACGGGTTCTGTTGGTAGGAGTGGCCACACCGCTCCAAAATCCGGAAACAGTGGAAGAGCATCTGGCAGAACTGGCCGAGCTGGTGCGGACTCTTGGTTATGAAGTCGCCGATCAGTTTATTGTTAACCGTAAAGAAATTTCACCCTCGCTGTATATCGGCAAAGGGAAAGTAGAGGATATCAAGGCCCTAGTTCCGATGCTGAAACTCGATGAAGTCATCTTTGATGATGATCTTTCGCCGACCCAGTCCCGAAACCTTGAAAAAATCCTGAGTACCGAGATTCGGGACCGGAGCAGCATCATTCTGGAAATCTTTGCCAAACATGCCCGCTCCAAAGAGGCCAAAACCCAGGTGGAACTGGCGACACTGGAGTACTTGCTTCCACGGCTGACCCGGCGCTGGACGCACCTGGAACGGCAGATTGGCGGTATCGGCGTGAGGAGTGGTGCCGGGGAAACCCAGATCGAAGTGGACCGTCGCCTGATCCGAACCCGGATTTCAAAATTGAAAAAGGATTTAAAGCATATTGACCGGGAACGGGAAACCCAGCGCAAAGGCCGGGACAGTTACTTCCGGGTTGCCTTGGTGGGCTATACCAATGCCGGGAAATCGACAATCCTGAATCTGTTGACAAAATCCGATGTGTTGGTGGAAGATAAACTATTTGCAACACTTGATACGACTGTCAGGCAGTGGAAGATCGATAAGTATCACAATGTTCTGCTCAGCGATACCGTGGGTTTCATCCGGAAATTGCCGCCGAATTTGGTGGCATCATTCCGCAGTACCTTGCAGGAAGCGCGGGACGCCGACCTGGTCCTGAAAGTAATTGATATCAGCAATTCCAATTGCATGGACCATCTCAATACTGTCAATGAAATTCTGATTCAATTGGAACTGTTTACCATTCCATCTCTGACCATTTTCAATAAAATCGACAGGATGGAAAACGATCTTTTCGGACAGGTAAAGCGAGACTACTCTGATGCCATCTACATCTCGGCACTGAAACATTTGAAGATTGACGATCTGCGAAAAAGTATTCTGGGAAAACTTCGGGCAGAGGAAATAACCCTCAATATTAAGGTCTCGTTGAATAAAACGAAAGCGATTGCACTCCTGCGGGATAACAGTATGGTGATTGACCAGGTGTTTGAGGACAACACTGTCCGGTTGAAATGCCTATGCTACCGGCGGGCCTGGGAGTGGCTCCGCCAGCGTCTGGCGTCTGAGATAGAGATAATCAAGTGACCGAATTCATCTTGACATTCCCTGATGCAGGGATTATTTTGGGGATGATTTGAGGTGATGA
>CAZAKB010000098.1:0-11569 GCA_964485475.1 uncultured bacterium | reverse complement strand
GCATAGTTTTTGCGGGATTCCAAAGCAGCTGCCAGGGCTAAAAGGGTTTTTCCGGTTCCGGCCTTTCCGGTGATTGTTACCAGCTTAATATCGGGATTCATCAGTGCATCCAGCACAAAGGTTTGTTCCGCGTTACGAGGGATAATGCCATACGCCGGATTTTTATCAATGCGAATAATCCGTTTTTTAAAAGCGTTATTGGTTGCCAGGGCGGAACGATGGTTATTGCGAAGAATGAAGTACTCATTTGGTGCCGGTAATTCCATCGGAAAACCTTCGGTAGGATCAACTTCAAAGGGTGCTTCATATAGCTGGTTCATCAATTCATTAGGTGTTTCGTCAATGCGACGATGTCCTTTGTAGAGTGTCGAAATGTCTTTAACATGGTCTGTTGTATAATCCTGAGACAGCAGCCCTGCCGCTTTGGCTTTCATGCGCAGATTCACATCTTTAGTAACGAGAATAATCTGTTTTGATGGGGTGGTTTTGGCCAGGTGGTAGGCAATATTCAGGATTTGATGATCTGGAATTTTTGATGAGAAATTTTTGGACAGGTCAGGATGGATCTCACGATCCAGTTTAATGGAAATATTCCCCTGTCGGGGACCAATTTTCAAACCTCCGTCAAAGAGTTTAACCCCACTCAGATCATCCAATTCACGTAAAAATTCACGGGCATGAAAATTAAGTGTCTGGTTACCGGTTTTAAAGTGATCCAGCTCCTCCAGCACAGTGATTGGAATAACCACATCGTGCTCCTGGAAATGATTGATACAGGAACTGTCATGGAGTATCACGTTGGTATCCAGTACAAATACTTTTGATATCTTCTTCGCCATTTTCATTTCCTTCGACTTATGGATGCGTACTTATAAACATTTGCAGCATGGAGAATATTGGTAATGCTAACAGGAGGTACCATCGAGGATAATTCAGGAGTGTTTATTGTCATTCTAACCATATCCATCTTGATTTAAATATACCATCCGAATTTTAAAACACAACCTGAAATAGCGTCTATCCAATTGATTATTTTGACAGTATTGCCTTGACCCGGTCGGGATAATCTGTAAAAACGCCATCCACATTCAGATCAATCATCCACTGAATCTCATCTGTAAAGTTGACAGTATAGACGAAAACCTGAAGCCCTTTTTCATGAATGATATTGACAATATCCTGACTGATAAAGTCGATGCTGATATTGATAGAATTGGGCCTGATGAGTTGCATAATGGCATCGAAATCCAGGGGCACACCATATAACAATATCCCGATTTTTATATCAGGATTGATCTCACGGACGGTTTTCAATTCAAAATGATTGAACGATGAGATCATAAAATCATCAATCGACCAACCATATTTTTGAATATAATGGTCAACCAATGCCATCACTGATCGCGCCGTTCCGTCACTTTTTAATTCGATATTAATGCCAACGCGCCGATTGATTTTATCAAAAACCTCATGCAGAAAGGGTATTTTTTCACCTTGTCCTGCATCCAGTGATCGAATATATTCCAACGCTTGTTTGTAGATAATTCCGTGGCCGTTTGTTGTCCGATCCAGGCGATAATCGTGAATGACGAGCAGCTCATCATTTACCCAATGAACATCCAGTTCGATCCAGTCGGTTCCCCGCCGGATAGCTTCTTCAAAAGACAGAAGTGTGTTTTCCGGAGCGTATCCTGGAGCACCTTGATGACCGAAAACAATCATTGATTTCCCTTTGTCAGACCTTTCATACTCAAACCGATTCGACCACGTTCTGTATTGATGGAAAGGATTTTTACATCAACAATATCACCAACAGCCAGGACTTTATGCGGATCTTTGATAAAACGATCGCCCATCTGACTGATGTGAATCATGCCATCCTGTTTAACGCCAATATCTACAAAGGCACCAAAGTCAACCACATTACGGACAGTGCCTTTTAATATCATTCCTTCCTGAAGATCTTCGATTTTTAATATATTACTCTTCAACATTGGTTTGGGCAGATCTTCTCTTGGGTCACGTCCCGGTTTTTCCAGATTTTCCAGAATGTCTCTCAGTGTCGGTTCTCCAAGCTGCAAATCTTCCGCTAAACGCCGGATTTCTCCTGCCTGGGAACTAATCTGAGACAGCAGGGATTTGCCACCGTGATGAATATCGTCGATAGCCAGTTTCTTTAACAGTGAACGGGTTGCGTCGTAGGATTCCGGATGAATCGATGTATTATCCAGCGGGTTTAATCCGTTTGGAATTCGCAGAAATCCCGCACTTTGCTCGAAGGAATTGACACCAATACCAGCAACTTGTTTTAATTCTTTACGGTCTTGAAAAGCACCCTTTTCCTCACGATATTTTACGATATTTTCGGCAGTACGGCTTGTCAGGCCGGAAATATAGGTTAGTAGTGATTTCGAGGCAGTATTCAGGTTGACACCGACTTGGTTCACGCAGTCTTCCACGACCGCGTGCAGGGATTCGTGTAGATTTTTCTGGTTAACATCGTGCTGATATTGCCCGACGCCAATACTTTTAGGATCGATTTTTACCAGCTCTGCCAATGGATCAAGTAATCGCCGGGCAATGGAGATATTACCCCGTAAACTGGCCTCGAGGTTTGGAAATTCTTCCTGGGCGATTTTGGACGCCGAATAGACTGAGGCGCCGGCTTCATTGACAATAATATAATTGACGGTTCGATCTGGTGGCTGTTCGGCAATGAGTTCCGCCACCAGAAATTCCGTTTCCCGGCTAGCTGTTCCGTTCCCGATTGCAATAATATCAACGGAATGTTTTTTAACCAGTCTTGTGATGACCTGCTTGGCTTCGTCGAATTTATTCTGTGGCGGGTGAGGGTAGATGGTCGTACCTTCCAGATATTTCCCGGTTTGATCGATGACTGCAATCTTACTCCCCGTACGAAATCCCGGGTCGATTCCCAAGATGATTCTGCCGGATACCGGTGGTTGCAACAGCAGATTTTTCAGATTCGTTGCAAAGACACGGATAGCCTGCTGTTCTGCCGATTCTGATAGATGATGACGGATTTCCCGATCGATGGCCGGTGAGATCAGGCGTTTATAGGCGTCTTCGATGGCACCAATAAGATAATCATTGAAAATGGATCCCTTGTTTGTTATAATCGCAGCCTGAATAATAGTCAGTGCACGATCAATATCAAGATCAATACTAACTTTCAGGATATTTTCTTTTTCACCACGGTTGACGGCCAGAATACGATGGGACGGGATTTTATTTACCGGTTCCGAATAGTCATAGTACATTTCGTAAACACTGGCCACTGACTCATCACGAACAGCTGTGATAATTAACCCGGTTTCAAAACTGAATTCCCGGATTTTCCTGCGGATATCGGCATTCTCGGATATGGTTTCTGCGACGATATCACAGGCACCAGCCAGGGCATCCTGAATGGAATTGACCTCTTTTCCGGGATTGATGAACTTTTTTACATAATCTTCCGGAGTACCCGTTATTGTCTGCTGTAATAGTATCAGATCCGCCAGCGCTTGCAGATCTTTTTCTTTGGCAATCGTAGCACGGGTCCGCTTTTTGGGTTTATAGGGAAGATATATATCCTCAAGGTCTTGAAGTTTTGTTGTCAATTCGATTTTATGTTTTAATTCTGGTGTCAGTTTGCCCTGTTCCTCAATGCTTTTCAGGATGGTCTCTTTCCTTTTTTCCAGTGTTCTGAGGTAAGTAAAGCGTTGCTGAATGGCGCGAATATAGTCTTCGTTCAGTTCTCCGGTGCGCTCCTTCCGATAACGGGCGATAAAGGGGACAGTATTGTCGTCATCCAATAGTTGAATGGTATTGGCGACCTGGTGTTGGTTTAATTGCAGCTCCCGGGCAACAATTTCGATCATTTTAGCGTCGGTCATCTGTGGTGTCCTTTATTACTCAATTCAGACCTGGATCGGGATTGGATAGATTTTGCTGGTTAAATTCTATCAGCATTTCCCGAAAAATGACATAGCTGACCAGCTCGTTCATATTGAATACCACATGGACATCCAGAAGATGATCGGGTACATCGAAATCCACTTCACCGGTAACAACAAACTTTCCGTCCAGATCAAACTGGTCTAGGAATTCGGCTTTTTTCATGGATTCCGGCGGGAAATAATGAGCAGCGATTTTGCGTTCCGGGTCGTGATAAAGTAACGGGATCGGAATAAGCGATTCATACCCGCATTTCACACATTTAAAGTGATTGATCTGTCCATCGAATAACTTGTTGCGCCCGTCCGGATTAAGGGTCGCATTTATGGAACTCCAGACCATGACGGTTTGTTTTTGCTGACATTTGGGACAGTTTACTGTACGGTTTTCATGGATTGACAAGGGTTTACCTCCACTTAGTTTTTATCAGAATCACCGCCGAAATTTAAGCCGGGGAAGGACAAAGGTCTATGCAAATTTCGGATAAATGTGTTTCCCGGTTCAGGCGAGCATTTCTTCATACATATTGTAGACAGTTTCTATCATGCCAAGGTTTTTATAGGTGCTTTGAGCCGTTGTGTTTTCTTTTTCCACGTAAAGCCGGATTCCACAGATGTTTTTTGCAGATAATGCCATGGTTTTTATATAGCTGTACATCTGGCGGTAGATTCCACGCCGCCGGAATTCAGGATGAGTATAAACGCTTTGAATCCACCAGATCAGGCCATTCCGCCAGTCGCTCCATTCGTAGGTGATCAACAGGCAGCCTACGACACGTTTTTCGGTTTCGGCCACGATGTAAAAACCGTATTCCGGGTGCTTGAAAAGATTTTCGACACCGGCGCTGATGATTTCCTCTTTGAGACATTTTCCTTCGGTTTCCAGCGCCATGGCACTATTGAATTTGGCGATAATTTTCGCATCCTTTAGTAATGCTTTCCGAATGTTGATTTCATGATTCATTATAAATCCTTTTTACCTGTATTTATGAAAATAGACAGATTACGGTACCGCTTGACCATTGCGGGCCTCCAGTAATCGGTACCAGTCCTCCCGACAGTAATTGATTTTCAGGGCTTGCAAAGATGCTTCGATTCGTGAGGAATTTGTGGTACCAATGATCGGAAAGATTTGAGCCGGGTGTTTCAGCAGCCAGGCCAGCATGACAATCCAGTTTTCGGTGTTGTACTTTTCAGCCTGCCGGTCAAACTCGGCTTTGATCCGTTTTTCAGTTTCCGGAGTAAAGGTATTACCCCAGGCTGGATATACGACGCCTCCCAGGGGGCACCAGGCCTGTGGTGAAATATTATTTTCCTGGCACTGGTCGAGAGTTCCATCCAGCAGGGTAGTAATATTGTGAATATTGATTTCTACCTGATTGGTGATCAATGGCATAGAGCAGTATTTTTGTAATAAGCTCAGCTGTGACGGTCGAAAATTACTGACACCGAAATGTCTGACCTTACCTGCTTTTTGTAATGTTTCAAAGGTACGTGCTACCTCTTCAGCCCGAAACAGGTAATCCGGCCGGTGCAGTAACAGGATATCAATATAGTCAGTATTTAAGCGACGAAGGATTCCATCAACACTGTTTAGAATATGTCTTTCCGAAAAGTCATACCTCGCCGGGAATTCAGGCTTCGGATTTCCTTTGCCGATAATACCACATTTACTGGTGATGATGATTTTTTCGCGCATGCCGGGGATTTCGTGTAACACTTCAGCGAAGAGTTCTTCACATTTTCCGCCACCGTAAATATCGGCATGATCGAAATGCGTGAATCCCGATTCAAAAGCGGTGCGAACGGCTGCTTTGCCTTTTTGGCGGCTCTCGTTTGAATTATCACCAACAATCCGCATGCATCCGTAGACCAACCGGGAGGACTGTAATTCACTTTTTCCAACTGTTTGTAGTTTCATGATTTTATCCTTTGTCTGTTAATTAAGGATTATTTCTGCCAGAACCGGGAAATGATCAGAAGGGAGGCGCCCATCGAAGGTATCGGTCAGGGTGCCGTGATAAAGCACCGTTACCCCACTTTTTATAAATATGTAATCAATTGGTTGATCATTCGTCAGATTATTGAGATCAAACCAGGTAAATGTCCCATTTGAGCCGTGATGGGGAAATTGAGTAGCTATTTTGGTATCGGTCAGCTTTAAATCCTGAGATTTACCCAATCCGGTGGTCAGGATCGAATAGGTTTTCGAATCCGGTGTTGAATTAAAATCACCGGTCACCAAGACGGGTTTACCATCGGCAATAGCATCAATTTGCCTGATCAGGAGTTCGGCGCTTTTAACCCTGGCAGTATCTCCCATATGGTCGAAATGGGTATTAAAATGGAAAAAGATATTCCCGGTTTTTTGGTCCCTAAATTGACACCAGGTAACAATCCGGTTGCAGGCTGCATCCCAGCCCTTCCCGGGTATCTCCGGATTTTCTGATAGCCAGAAAGTAGAACTTTTAATAACTTCGAAACGCTCCTTCAAATAAAAAATTGCCATGAATTCACCGGCTCTATTACCATCGTCCCGGCCGATTCCGACCCAGGCATATTCCGGCAATAAATTTTCCAGGTCCTGCATCTGGTCCCAGAGGGCTTCCTGAACACCCAAAATATCGGCTTTATGAAATCGGATCATGCTGGCGACCATTGTCTTGCGATACGGCCAGGCATTCAGGCTGTCAGATGGCGTATTTAAACGAATATTGAAAGACATTACCCGGATTGTTTCAACGGAATCTTTTTTAATTGAACAGCTGGTCAATAAACCAAACAGGATAATGAATGTGAATAATTTTAGAAATCTCATTATAGTACTCATAATCTAAAATGTGCCATCTATAATATAATTAATTTCGAGTTTTTAGATACAATTGTTTTCAGCTTGATAATAGCGGTTTATTCTTTACTTTTTCTTGCCCTTTATAAGAAACTTTGATAGTTTCAACCCCGTGATTCGAAAGATATAATTGGGGTAATTCAACAAATTTAGCAATGATAAATTTTTTAATTTTACTGCTATTTTTCTATGTTCTGTTAACGATCTGGCTGAATTTTCAGCATCATGACGTGAAATGGAAAGATCATCGTATCAATATTGATCAGTATTGTTTCCCCAAAGGTTTTCTCTGGGGGACGGCAACATCGGCGCATCAGGTGGAAGGTGATTGTACAAATAATGACTGGTTTGCCTGGGAAAAATCCTATGATAATGACGCCAATCCCCGTATCAAAAATAGCGATAGATCCGGTAATGCTTCCGACCATTGGAATCGGTATAAGGATGATCTTCAGCTATTAAAAGAAATCGGTTGTAATTCCTATCGCTTTTCTGTGGAATGGAGTAAGTTGGTTCCTCAGCCGGGAACATGGAATCAGGCGGCAGCCGATCATTATATTGAGATGTGTGTTGCGATGCGGGAAATGAACATCGAACCCAATGTGACTCTGCACCATTTTACCTTGCCGCAATGGCTGGCCGCCAAGGGCGGATTTGAACATCCCGATTCGGTAAAATATTTTGCTGACTACACTCAGCGGATTTCTGAAACACTAGATCCCTTTGTTGATTTATGGGCAACCTTTAATGAACCCGTCGTGTTCGCCATGATGGGCTGGGTGCGTGGTATCTGGCCGCCGGGGAAACGGGATATCTGTACTGCCGCCAGAGTCCTAGCAAATCTGTTGGAAGCCCATCAACGGGCTTATCATATCCTGCATAAAACGGTGCTGCAGGACGCCGATGGTGATGGTGTTCCCTGTCGGGTTGGCATTGTGAAAAGTATCACTGTTTTTGATCCGGCCCGCAAATGGTGGCTGCCTGACTGGCTGACAACATTGACAATCGATAAACTTTATAATGGTGCCGTTCTGGATGCATTTCACACCGATCGCTTTAAATTTAATCTGTTTAATACAGTGCGATATACAAAAGAACTTCCCGGTCTATCCGATACGCTGGATTGGATTGGTGTCAATTATTACACCCAATTTCTCACAAAACCCGACCTGAAATCCGATTTAAATATACGAATATATCCAAGGAAAAAACTGCCTAAAACCGATATGGACTGGGCGGTTTATCCCGCCGGGCTCTATCGGGCACTTCGAATGGTTCAGCCCTTTGGCGTACCGATTTACATAACAGAAAACGGGATTGCTACCCAGGATGATCAATTGCGCGAGCGATTCATTTTACAACATATTGATGCCATGCATGAGGCAATTCTGGATAATATTGATGTTCGGGGCTATTACTACTGGTCACTGATGGATAATTTTGAATGGGCGGAAGGCTTTGAAAAGCGCTTTGGCCTGTATCATGTGGATTACCAGACACAAAAACGATCGTTAAAAAACGGGACAAAAATCTACAGCGATATAATCCGGCAAAGTCAATCCGCTGATAAATAGTATAAGAGGAGTTGAGATGATGTTAAAGAAAACAACTGTGCTATTGGGATGCCTGATAATGGGAGTGATGATGGGGTATGCAACCGAGAAACGGGCGTTGACATTTGATGATTTAGTCGCCTGTAAACGCCTGAGCGATCCACAGATGTCACCGGATGGACAGTTGATTGCCTTTACGGTTCAGACGATGAACGAGGCGGAAAACAATAGCCGTACTGATATATATTTAATTACCGCTGAGGGCGAAGATTTGCGCCAGTTTACTAACAATGAAAAATCCTCCTCGTCGCCACGCTGGTCACCGGATGGCCATTTGGCATTTATTTCAGGTAGTCAAATATGGACTCAAGCAGAGAAAGAAAAGAAACCGACACAATTAACAAATCATTATAGCGGTGTTGATGAATTTATCTGGTCACCGGACGGACAATTGATTGCCTTTGCCTCACGTGTTTATCCCAACTGTGCAGATCAGTCCGGCACCGAACAAAAGGATAAAATAGCGGAAAATAGCGCGGTTAAAGCACGAGTGTACGACGATTTACTATTTCGGCATTGGGATACCTGGTGGGACCATAAGCGTTCTCATCTATTCATACTGAATGTTAAAACAGGTAAATTCAAAGACATTACACCCGGTGATTATGATGTACCGCCGATAGCCCTGTCCAGTGGCTTTGCATTTTCACCGGATTCAAAAGCCCTGGTATTCACCAGTAATCACGATAAACTGGTAGCAGCAAGTACCGATAATGACGTCTGGATGGTTCCGGTTGATGGTGGTGAACTTACACTGCTGACCACCAAATGTAAAGATCGTGATTTTTCCGGCAACGACAGTGATCCTCAGTTTTCACCCGATGGCCGTTATCTCTCTTTTTTATCCATGAAACGCGCCGATTTTGAAGCGGACAAGCCGGACCTGATCATTAAAGACATGAAAAAGGGAAAATTTTCCAACCTGACTGCTGATAAAGATATCCGTATCGATTCCTACTCTTGGCTGCCGGACAGCAAATCGCTACTGTTAAGGATTGATGAAAAAGCCCGTTTCAAGATCAAACGACTGGAACTAAAATCCGGTCAGCTGACCGATCTGGTAGCTGAGGGCAATAATCGTTATATCAGTACCAGTGCCGATGGAAAATACTTCGCTTATTTACATGAACGAACAACCAGACCCTATGAGTTATATATTAGTTCAACAGAAGATGGTGCGTCTCTTCAATTGACTGACTTTAATACAGAATTATTGGCGAATGTTGATATGAACGATATGGAAGAGTTCTGGTTTAAAGGTGCCAATAGTGATGATGTCCATGGCTTCATCGTCAGACCGCCTCTGTTTGATCCGGCAAAACTGTACCCGGCGGTGTTTTTTGTCCATGGTGGACCACAAGGAGCCTGGCAGGATGATTGGCATTATCGCTGGAATATCCAGATGTGGGCGGCCCAGGGCTATGTCATGGTGATGCTCAATCCCCGGGGCAGTACCGGCTATGGCCAGAAATTTACCGATGGCATTTCCAAAGACTGGGGTGGAAAAGTATTTGAAGACTTAATTGCCGGACAAACCGCCGTTCTTAAAAAGTTCAAGTTTATTGATAAAAACCGTCTCGCGGCGGCTGGCGCATCCTACGGTGGCTATATGATGAACTGGATGGAAGGCCACATGGATGCCTTTCCGGTACCTTTCAAAACACTGGTCAATCACGATGGGACCTTTAATCTATATACCAATTTTTTGACAACGGAAGAACTCTGGTTTCCGGAGTGGGAATTTAATGGGCCCTATTGGGAAGACGAGCAATATTACCAGAAATGGTCACCTCATAATTATGTCAATAATTTCAAAACACCGATGCTCATCATTCATGGAGAGCACGACTACCGCTTGGTCTACACGGAAGGACTGATGCCTTTTACAGCTTTACGACGCAAAGGTATTCCAGCAAAACTGGTGATATTTCCTGACGAAACTCATTTTGTTACCAAACCCCAGAACAGTCGTTTCTGGCATCAAACTATCTTTGACTGGCTGGATTCCTACATAAAATAACCTGGTCCAGGGTTTGGGATTAATAAGTCAAGATTTCCGGGTAATTTCCGATATCCTTCTTTTATTAAACACCGGATTTATCTATTTTATAGCGTGTTATTTAACACAGGATTTACCGAAGATAGATAATACAATTTAAACAATTGGAATGAATAACAGATGGTCAAAATAATAAATCGCAGCGATATTCTGACAGAAAAAATCAATCCGAAAAGTGAACGAATTGACGCTATGTCAACCGAGGAGATCATTCACCTGATTAACGATGAAGATGCCACGATACATCGGGTCGTGCAAACGGTAATACCGGAGATCGCGCAGGCGACGGATATTGTTGTAGAAGCTTTCCGAAATGGTGGCCGTTTGCGTTATATTGGCGCCGGTACCAGCGGGCGCCTGGGTGTGCTGGACGCCAGTGAAATTCCCCCTACTTTTTCCGTATCACTGGACATGGTTCAGGGTATGATTGCCGGAGGCTGGCAGGCGTTACGGGTAGCCGTTGAAGGGGCCGAAGATTATGAAGACAGTGGTGAGGCCGACTGCAAAGCGATTGGACTGACCCCCAAAGACGTTCTGATGGGTATTGCTACCGGTGGAACCACACCCTATGTTCATGGTGGTCTGAAGTATGCGAAATCTATCGGTTGTAAAACAATCTTTTTTACCTGTACACCACGGGAAGGATTGGGAATCGATGAAGCGGTGGATGTCTTTATCGAGGTCTTGGTGGGGCCGGAATTGATTACCGGATCAACCCGTATGAAAGCCGGTACCGCTACGAAAATGGTACTGAATATGATCACAACAACCGCGATGATCAAATTGGGCAAGGTATATGGGAATTACATGATTGACCACCAGGCCATTAACTCCAAGCTAGTCGACCGCGGAACCCGGATAATAGCGACATTGACCGGTCTGTCCTATGATGATGCCTATCAGGCATTACTGGCAGCTGATAAACATCTCAAGATTGCTGTTGTTATGGTGAAATTGAACGTATCCTTTGATAAAGCACAGGATTTAATAAAAGAACATAACGGTTTCATCCGTTTTGCCTTTGAAGAATCTGTGTAGTAAATCATCTAAATAAACTAATTGAGTTTAGTCTCCAATGTCATCAATTTGG
>CAZAKB010000097.1:5717-11631 GCA_964485475.1 uncultured bacterium | reverse complement strand
AAAACGCCCGGTCTCGCACTGATCCGGGCGTTTATGATAATCAGAAAATAATTAGCGGACCAGTTTAATCAGATTGTGGAAAATATCTTTGTTTTTCTGTAGTATCTCTTCGTTCCCGTAAACGCAAAACGCATCTTGAGCAAGAACATCTTCGACAAATTTCTTCATGTTACGAATGTCATCCAGAGAGGTATTTAAAACTTCATTCCGTTCCCGCTGCAGATCTTCCTGATTGATATTCTCAAAGTAAAATTTAACAGATGCATTACCTTGCTGAGAAGGGGTTTTGGGCTGATCAATACCTGAGATGGTTCCAATAATATATCTCGTCATTTCTTTCTGATCAGCATTAAAATTCTCAAGGAAATTTGGTGTTTCCTGATATATTTTAAGTGTATTTTTAAGGTTTGGGTCCCGGTAGGATGCAAAATAGGCATCACCGTCAGCAGAAAAATTACACCAGCCACCGTAAGCACCGCCAATTACCCGAATATTATTATACAGGTAATCTCGGGACAAGATTTGGTTCAATACTTCAATTTTACCATTCCATTTATGCCCAAGTTTTTTAAAGTCATAGCCTTTAACAACATACTGCACTTTTGAAGCGGCAATAAGGCCTTCATTTTTTGTCTCAAAGTCAAATTTCCAATTATTGTATACAATTTCCTGACTCTTTCGAATCTTTAAAAATTTCTTGAGCGCTTTCGAAAATTGTTTATAATCATCTTTTTCACTGGTGACTGTTACAATCAGGTTATCTTTTAATATCAAAAGATCTGCGGTTTCGTTCAACTTTCTGATTATTTCATCGGCGTTATCGTCAAATTGGTTTAACAAATCCGTGATGAACCAGTAATAATCAACACCGCTGGTTATTTCGTTAAACATACCCCGGTTGCTGTAATAGGATTTTGCTCGTTTAGCGGCATAACCAAAACCATTTGACTTGATACTGGCATCCAGCTGAGACTGGTGACGCACCAAGACATCTTTGAGTCGTTCCTTGTCATCGATGATGGAATTATTGGCAATTTCATTGGACAATTCAAACAATTTATCAATTTTAGCGCCCATTGCTTTTGTATTAATTACAAACTTGGGAATGAGTTGATTGTCACTCTGATTCCCAAGATAAGTGCCAAGGTAAACATTGAAACCACCAGTATGCATATTCAGTGCATTATCTAATTCGCCGAAGGTATAATTCTTTGTATTCATACTTCCCAGAATTACCGCTAATAATTTGGCATAAGGGATGTAGTCAACTGGCAATACTCGCATATCATAAAGAAAACGCACATAGGTAACGTCATTGGTAAATGTATTGTAAAACAAAACCGGGGTTTTACTGACATTTTTTTTCTGAATCTGATAATACATGGCTTCGGGATTAATATCAGATAAATCCAGCAACGGAATCGTTGCTAAGGCCTCCGGTGTATCTTCCATTTTCTGATAGGCAATCAGTGATTTGGTCTTTTCGATTAATTGTTCAATTTCTTCGTCAGAAAGACTGGCTTTGTAATCAACTAATTTTGAAGAAACCTTTGCTTCGATTTCTTTTTCCATTCCCGGTTTGGGTTGAAGTGTCATCAGAACAGCATGGTTATTTTTTAAAAAATAGTCGTTTAGAATTTCTTCAAGATAACCCTCCTGAATTCCTGTTTTTAAATCGGCCAGGGAATTTTCCCACTCAAGAGTTAAAAACGGATCATCCGCATACAACCAACCGTTTAATTGAGTGAAAAGGTGCGTCAGACCTTTCTGAGCGTCGTCACCTTCCCGGAGGTTAAATTCAAGCCGGTTTAAAGTGGCTTCCACGGATTCTTTATCAACGCCGTTCTTAATTGCATCTTCAAGTGAATTCATTATGATTTCATAAAATCTATCCGCGTCCTCAGGATTGGCGTTCTGAACGGTGATCTGTATAACATTTTGCTTGAAATCATTTAGCCCGGCGCTGACATCCCGGCCAATTCCTGCTTCCTGCAGTGCCAGACGGATCGGCGCTGATTCCTGGTTAACTAAAACATCGGTTAAAATATCCAAAGCAGTAACGAGTTTGCGGTCAACATTCAGTCCGGCAACAAAATTCAATGATAAATAACTCTGGTCTTTTAAGTCGCTTTCTTCCGGAACCGAGTAATAGGCAGTTACGGTTTTCATTTTTTCAAAGGATTTCTGAATTACGATCGAGATTTTAGCATCGGAACGCTTATATTTGGACAAATATTCGGAATCAATAAATTGAAGTTCACCATGGATATCGCCATTGCCATAGAGAAAAATCAGACTGTTCGATGGGTGATAATAAGTGCGGTGATAATTTAGGTACTGGTTATATGTAAGGCTCGGGATTGCAGTTGGGTATCCTCCTGAACAATAGGAATAGGCATTGTCTGGAAAAAGTACTTTATTGATCTGGTAGTCAAGTTCCCTGGTGGGACTGGAAAATGAGCCCTTCATTTCGTTATAAACAATTCCCCGATATTCAACCGGAGCGTCTTTATCTGTTAATTCATAATGCCAGCCTTCCTGCTGAAGAATGCGGGGATCGTCATAAATCAACGGATTAAAAACTGCATCAAGATAGATATGCATCAGGTTAAAGTAATCCTTATCATTCATACTGGCAATAGGGTATATGGTGGCATCACTGCCGGTCATTGCATTCAGGAAGGTTTTCAAAGAACCTTTGGACAGAACATCAAAAGGACTTTTCACCGGAAAATTCTTTGAGCCGTTGAGGACGCCATGTTCCATGATATGTGGTGTTCCGGCATCAGAATCCGGAATCGTTTTGAAAGCAATTGAAAATGTTTTATTGATATCGTCATTAATAATTTTAAAAACGTGAGCACCACTTTTCGAATGTTCAAAGTAGAGACATTCAGCGTTAACTTCTTTGACAAAGCGTTTTTCAAGCAGTTTGAAACCATAATAGCTACTGCCAACTTCGAAATCTGCGAATAAAGAGACGGTCAATAGAAATACGCTGACAAACAGCATTACGAGATGTTTTCGATTAATTTTCATGGATGTGTTCCTTTGTTAATAACATATTGATTTACAATTGGTTTATGTTTAATGAAAGTCTTTTGATATTTTCCATTGCTTCTCTTTGATGATTTAATTCGGAAAATGTTGCCTGAAAAATGGAAAAATGTCAAATAAAATTGTTAGTTCTATAATTCGGATCCATTTATTGTCTTTTTTTCATTGGTGTCATATTTACTTAATGTTCCAATTAAATTTAGAAATTCCGGATGGAATTACACATATTAAAATTCGAAGCAATTCCCCTATATAGTTATTCTGATGATAAAATATCATTTATATCGATAGATATTGTAGAATATTAACGTAATTCGGTTTCTTGCTTTTACCGCACACCGTCCGTAATTTTCATTAATTAATAGGAGAAACAAATGCTTAGAACCGCAACGGAAGAAGAGATCAGACAGGGTAAAGTTTCTGATATATATTTTGAGAGAACTGAAAAGATTCTAAAGGCGAAGAAAATAAATAAATCCGTTAAGGCTGAATTTACCGTCCGTTCCTTTCCAGGTGAGGCTCCCTGGGCGGTGTTCAGTGGATTGTCCGATGTTGTGGATTTATTGGTGGAAAAGCCGCTCGATATTGAAGCTATCCCGGAAGGAACAGTTTTTACACCGGGTTTGCCGGTAATGACTATCTCCGGTAAATATCTCGATTTCGGAACCTATGAAACTGCGATTTTAGGATTAATCTGCCACGCTTCAGGTATCGCGACACAGGCTGCCAGAATTGTCAGAGCCGCAGAAGGCCGAACGGTTCTGGCTTTTGGCACCCGGCGGATGCATCCGGCAATTGCTCCGATTCTCGATCGTAACGCTTACATCGGTGGCTGTAATGGACTGGCCACAAAATTATCCGGTGAAATGCTAAAAATACCGGCATCGGGTACAATGCCTCATGCGCTTGTACTGTTAATGGGTGATACCATTGAAGCGACCAGGGCTTTCGATAAAATAATTGATAAAAAGATTCCCCGAATTGCGTTGATCGATACCTTTAACGATGAAAAGTTTGAGGCGGTGAATGTTGCGAAAGCAATGAAAGGTAAACTTTATGGTGTTCGTCTGGACACACCATCATCGCGACGGGGTGATTTTTTGGAAATATTAAAGGAGGTTCGTTGGGAACTGGACATTCGTGGTTTTAAAAATGTCAAATTATTTGCGTCCGGTGGACTGGATGTTGACAATATCATTGAACTCAATGAAGTTGTTGATGCCTACGGTGTCGGAAATGCAATTTCCAATGCGTCGGTTCTTGATTTCTCGATGGATATTGTGGAGATCAGTGGAAAACCAATTGCAAAACGTGGCAAGAAATCCGGTCACAAACTCGTTTTAAAAGGAAAACAACCCTTTGAATATATTCCTGTTCTGGCATCGGCAAAGCCACCAAAGGCCCGTTTGGTAACCAAAAGTTACCTGGAACAGGGAAAACTCGTTACAAAACTTCCGACGGACAATGCCATTCGGAGTTATGTACTGAAGCAAATCGGCGACCTGCCGCTTTTCTGATGAAAAAATCCTATCGGCAATTTAATCAAACATCCGATCTAGGCATTGAAGTGATTGGATCGAATTTGGAATCACTCTTTCGGAATGCTGCAATGTGCCTAAGTGATTTAATTACAGATTTTACGTTGCTTAAGAAAATACAAAACCGAATTGTTTCAGTTCAGGCAGAAGATTGGGAATTGCTGCTGCGGGAATTTCTGGCTGAATTGCTTTATTTATTTCATACTGACAATTTTCTGGCAAAGGACATTACAATTATTAAAGTTAACAGCAATGAATTGGAGGTAGAATTATCGGGAGAGCAGATTACAATTGGAACACATCCAATTTATCGTGAAATAAAAAGTGTCACGTATCATCAACTTTATATCAAACAAACTAAATCCGGATTTAAGGCCCGGTTTATTCTGGATATTTAGTAATGGGTAAATTAACGAAAATCACCGATTATCTCTGGGAAATCCCGCAAACTGGTCAAATGCTGGTTCCGGGACGAATTTATGCATCTGAAAAACTGATGAGTCAGATTCAAAAGGATGAAAGCCTGAAACAAGTGGCTAACGTTGCCCATTTACCGGGGATCATCAATTATTCTCTGGCGATGCCGGATATACACTGGGGCTATGGCTTTCCCATTGGTGGCGTTGCGGCCACTGACGCTGGCTCTGGCGTAATTTCACCCGGAGGGGTGGGGTATGACATCAATTGCGGAGTCCGATTGCTCAGAACGAATCTCAGCGCCGATTTTATTCGCCCGAAAATCAAGGACCTTATCACAACATTATTCAATGCTGTTCCCAGCGGAGTTGGTTCGCATGGAGCGATTCGGAAATTGAGCCGCCAGGATGTTCGGAATATTTTATTGAAAGGAGCCGGATGGGCGATTGAAAATGGATATGGCTATGCTGATACTTTAAAATTCATTGAAGATAATGGCTGCCTGAAGAATGCTGACCCTGACGTAATTTCCGAGCGGGCATATCAGCGTGGAATGCCGCAATTGGGAACCCTTGGTTCCGGGAATCATTTCGTTGAAATCTCAAAAATCAGTGATATTTATGATGAATCCTTTTCTGGCAGGCTGGGATTGATTAAAGGAAATGTGGTCGTATTTATTCATACCGGTTCGCGTGGCTTGGGGTATCAGATTTGCGACGATTTTATCAAAGTCACCCTGCAAGCGACACGGAAATATGGAATCAATGTTCCTGACAGGCAATTAGCCTGTGCACCGCTGGACAGTCAGGAAGGAAAAGACTATTTAGGGGCGATGCGCGGTGCCGCAAATTTTGCCTTTGCCAATCGTCAGGTGATTTCTGCATTGATTGAAACCACGATGA
>CAZAKB010000097.1:1960-5617 GCA_964485475.1 uncultured bacterium | reverse complement strand
AATTTTGCCTTTGCCAATCGTCAGGTGATTTCTGCATTGATTGAAACCACGATGATGAATACGTTGAATATGAGTCCAAATGATTTGGAAATGAGCTTAATTTGGGACATTGCTCACAATATTGCCAAAATTGAAAATCATATCGTTGACGGCAAACAGCGTCAGGTCTGTGTTCATCGTAAAGGTGCTACCCGGGCATTCGGACCGGGACACAGAGATTTACCGGAGGAATATCGGGAGATTGGTCAACCGGTATTGATTCCTGGTGATATGGGAACTGAATCTTACTTGTGCGTCGGAACAGATAAAGCAATGCTTGAAACTTTCGGTAGTTCCTGTCACGGTGCCGGGCGGGTTTTATCACGAACTCAGGCAAGGAAAAGAAGCCAGGGACGAAATCTCTACGCTGAAATGGCAAACGCCGGAATCGTTGTGATGGCGGAAGGGAAGTCTACAATGGCCGAAGAGATGCCCGATGCCTATAAAAATGTCACCGGAGTTGTGAATACCATGCATAATGCCGGAATTACGAGGAAAGTCGCCCGGTTCACGCCGATGGGAGTAATAAAAGGGTAGTAGAAGCCACAAAGGCACAAAATCAATTATTATATTTCCGTTACATCGCTTTGCTTCGTTACGTCAGTCCAGAGGTTACAACGCAGCTTACCCGGCGTAACTAAGCATAGACTGGGAGCATTGTAAACAGATATATATTCTCGTCGCTACGCTTTGCGCTGTGACATTTTAAGTCAGAATCTACACCGTAAAACCATAAACAAAACGTTCGTACTCGCATTAGAAGACAACGTCATATACTCGCCCAATCCTGCTACGATGGTTTAAGGAATTTTGATCATTCATGGGCACCTTACCAAATATTATTGACTTTGGTATGCGATTTTTCCATCGACAATTGTCATCATGATGCGGGCATCTTTAATAGTTACTGGATCAATCTTTGTTAAATCCTGATCGATAATTACCAGATCGGCAAGTTTGCCGAGTGTTATCGAACCTTTTATAGATTCTTCAAATGATGCATAAGCTGGGGAGATTGTATAACATCTCAGTGCTTCTTTAACAGATATCTTTTGTTCCGGTACCCAACCATTGGGGTTTTTATCGTCAAGAGTTCGCCGGGTAACAGCCGCGTAAATTCCCCAGAGTGGAGATGGAGGGGCAACATACCAGTCACTTCCAAAAACAAGTGTGGCGCCGGAATCCAGGAGATTTCGGATAGCATAAGACGTTTTTATCCGATTTCCAATTAATGGTTCAGCCCAGCGACCATCGTCAATCGCATGATAAGGCTGCATGCTTGCGATAACGCGCTGTTCTTTGAATCTTTCAATATCAGCAGATTTGAGATGTTGAGCATGTTCAATTCGGAAACGTCGATCGCGGTCACCATTTTGTGTATTAACATTATTATAAACATCAAGAATAATTGTATTTGCTTTATCACCAATGGCATGAGTTATCGATTGTAGCCCGACTTTATCGGCCTCAAAAATCATTTTAAATAATTCATCATAACTGGTGACCTGTAAACCGATATCGGTGGGTTTATCGGTATAGGGTTCATGAAACAGAGCAGTGTGAGAACCCAGTGATCCATCAACAAACGATTTCAGACCACCAATCCGAAGCCATTCATCGCTGAAGTTGTCGTCGCGGATTGTCTCAGCTAACTTTTTCCATGTATGCAGGGGAACTGCGGAAGAAATCCGGATCCGGAGTTTTTCCTGATCATGGTAGTTTTTAAATATACGCAAATCATCCCAAGTGCCCATATGATGTACAGAAGTCACACCTTTTTCCAGCAAATATTGCATTGCGGCATCAAGTGCTCTAAATTTCAGAGAATCACTTGGTTCCTTTACAAAAGGATGTACGAGATCCATTGCGTTGTCTTTTAGTATGCCAGTGATGTTTCCGTTTTCATCTTTCACAACTGTTCCACCTGACGGCGTTTCCGTGTTTCTGTTAATGCCAGCAATCGTCAAAGCGAGACTATTTGCCAACGCCATGTGCCCATCTAATCGGCTGACCCACAATGGATTAGCGGGTGTTACTTCATCAATCCAATTACGGTTCGGTAGTTCACCACCCCACAAACTATGATCCCAGTCACCGTCAAGAATCCAGTCGCCCGGCTCACAGGTTTTAGCAAATTCCGCAATCCGTTTTTTAAATTCTTCCGGAGTTGCTGCATCCCGTAATTGGACCGATGAAAGATGGAAACCACCTTCCAGCAGGTGCAAATGTGAATCGGTGAATCCGGGGCAGACGAACATTCCGGCAGCATCGATCACGTTTGTATTTTTAGTGACCATTTTTTTTACCTGTTTTGTCGTTCCGATGTAAGCAATTTTACCATCGGATATAGCTATGGCTTCCGCATAAGGTTGATTTTCATCAGCTGTCCATATGTTAGCATTGATAATGACTAGAGTCATGGGAATTTTCTCCTGATAATTACATGATAAAATGTTCAGAAAGATCAAAAAAACTATTGAAAATGTGATGATTATTGTTTTCATAGACTTCCTCCGCTAATTGTTTAATCCTGACATTGATCTGTAATTTAACATGAAAAGAAAAAATAGCCATTAAAGAAAAGGGCCGATGTGTACACCAGCCCTTATTCTGTTTGAAAATAATGAATTATTGTCCCAATTTCACACGACCCATCCACACATTAGAATCCTTGTCGTCACGACTGAAAAATACCACCCGGTTGCCCTCATCGATAAAGGTAAACGGGAATGTATCATCGAGATAGAATTTTCCTTTTTTACCAAATCCATAGGTCTCAATATCGGAGATGGTGGCCTTTTCAAGATCAATAGCAGCAATACGCGGGACTTTCAAAGCCCGACCATTATCGATTTTTTCCAGTTCCGAAATAAAGAATGTTACAGTCTTTTTATCGCAGTTTTCAAAGAGTGTATGATCAATGCCATGTTCTTTGGACTGCATTTCCATTCCAACCACATAGTGAGCTTTCAGTGCGCCGGATGGATCAAAGTGAAATGCATAAAGCGTTTGGTGGTCCGCTGCCTCTCCGGAAAAGACTAAATCTCTGGTAGAAGAGAGGGCATAATTTCCAGTCAGAAACATCTCTTTACCGTTAAAAGGTTTTGCTTTTTTCTGGTTCTTAGGACTTTTCATTTTAGCGGCAATCATCTTCAAATCAGCATTGGCGATATAGGCCACTTTTCCGTTGGAAACTTTCATTAACTGGATATTATCGACAGCAATCATGCCAATTCCAGGTGTGAAGTATTTATCCTTTTTCTTTTCCAGACCAGTGCCATAAATGAGAATATCATCGTCATTTGTTAAAATAATATTGCTTATTGCCCACCAACCCTTTGATTCAAAACTGAAATTATCCTTAACAGTTGCGTCTGATGCAATTCTGACATAATGCCAATTCATAGGATTCGGATCTTTGTTTTTCATTCCCGGTGCTGAAAAGGGAGCAAAAACCATTGCAAGCGATCCGTCCGCTAAGATTTGATTATAAACCAGGTTTACCGGATATCCAAGTTCAAAGGTTTCATAATGTTTTTGGGACAAATCTTCAGCTGAGTAGCTCATTGATAGAAACACCTGCTTTGGCTGTTTGGTGTCAAAATCCATCTGATCGCT
>CAZAKB010000097.1:0-1860 GCA_964485475.1 uncultured bacterium | reverse complement strand
CCACCAAGGTTAGGCTCAACTCTAACCACCTTTGGATCAGACCAAACATCGGATGGTGCATTAAAATCAAGCACATAAGAGTATTTTACTTTGGCCTGATCCTGATCGAGAGTTTCATTTTTTAACAATTTGAAGTCATTGTCGAAGAGATAGACTTCATAAACATTTGTCTTTTTCATTTCCCGTCCGAAAACAAGAGTGTACTCCTTAGTTTCGTCATTAAAACTGAAGTTCAGCAGTTCACCTTTGCGTGCGTCCTTGGACAATTCCTGAATGTTATCTTTTTCGAGAACCTGAGCAAAGACCGTCGTCGAGACCATAAGAAAAACACAAATACACACCAAAAAAGTTTTCTTCATTTTCCCACCTCTGTCGTTGATTTTGATATAAGATATGCGTTGACAATAAAAAAATCAATAAACAAGATTAATTTGCTTTTATTTTTTATGAAAAGATTTCATATTAATGTCACTATGAATGTCAAAGCTCTTCTGATAATATTTTTTATACTAAACCTGTATACATGTACAAAAATTGAAAAAGTTTATTTGTTGCCTGAGCGGGAGGATATTGTTGATGCATTGCACGAAACTATTGCATCGGACGGCGTGTTTTCCATTGATGGTCTGAATGATGGCGGCGCTTATTTTTTAGATTATTCCTCATCGTCCCTGGGTAAAGTAAACTTTCCGGATACCGCCGATTATAGCATTGACGATATAAAAATAGGACGACAAGTCACCCAGATAGTGGATACAACGATTAGTTATGATATCAAATGGGATTCGGCCTATGTGGACGTAAAGTACTACTTTAAGGGTAATTTTAAAATTGTCCTTTTTGATATTGTGACTGACAGTTCAATAGCATCTGTTAATTATATTGACGGTGAACAATACGATACAACCGGATATGAAATTGATTCGATTTATATTGATTTATACAGTATTTGGTTATACGACACGACTTATGTTGTTGATACTTCTATGGTGGTAGTTGATAGTGTTCTGACCTGGTCATATGAAGATCATTATTCTGCGGTTGACTCGACGACAAAATCGTTCAATCATCATACAGAACAGAAAGCGATATTTCTCAGAACTCAAAACAGTGATAATGCCTCGAAAGACTGGAAATTAAAAAAAATCACACCAATCGTTTTCAGACCAACTAATGAATCATTTATCATTAGTGAAGTTGAATTTTTCACATCGGGTAATTCCTCAAGTATTACTTTACCTGAAGATGATGATACGGATTGGCTTGAAATGTATTTTACACGAGATTCATTACCTGAGATTGATTATCAGGAAAATCTCATCCTTTCATCGGTAACAGTCACAAATACAGATCCGTACACCGATGGACCGGGAGAAGTGGTCTTGGCTCATTTTGGCCAAGGAATCAATGTATATAAAATCAGAAAAGGATTAACCGATTCTAACGACGATGGCAGCCATTCTGGTAGCTTCGCAGTAAATTCTCATGGATCACAAGTTTATCGGTTATTTATTGATGCAATCGACTATCGCACTATTTTTACCAGAACCGGTTTATATAATGCCCATATCGTGATGATTCCATTCAGTGTTCCTTAACATATTCAGATCAATATAATAGCACCGAAATTTACGTATACACTCCAAATAAAATGCCGGAAAATTACTGTTTAAAAAAGTGATTCTTAATTCTTGGATATTCTTGGATAATGGATTAAACTATTGCGCTTTTTGGAGAGGTGTCCGAGTGGTTGAAGGAGCACGCTTGGAAAGCGTGTGTGGGTTAACGCCTACCCAGGGTTCGAATCCCTGTCTCTCCGCTAATATTTTTATCAAAGTCTACTAGCTATTATACAACTGT
>CAZAKB010000096.1:7064-11900 GCA_964485475.1 uncultured bacterium | reverse complement strand
CCGGCACACTTCGGGCATCAATTCAAAGGGCTTTTGCCAGATATCAATCAGGGATTCCGCGGTGATCTTTTCGGAAATGCCATAGTCACGGTACAGCGTTTTCATATACTTATCGATACTAAGTAATCCTTGTTCAAAATCCATCTCAAGCTGAGAATCCGCAATTTGCCGAACCAATGGAACGGATATGCCAGGCAATTTGGCAATTTCCCGAATAGCGAACTCTTTATTCACCGTAACAAGGACATTACCGAGATCAAAAAATATGGTTCGAATCGTTCCTTTTTTCAGTTCCAACTACCGAAATCCTAATACTTTCTAGACTTCATCAAGAACAATTTCAGTTTCAATATGCCCGATGGATTTTTCAGAATGGCTTCGAATCGCCGGTAATTCGTACTTATCCAGTTTTACCAATGTTTCATCATCCAGCATTTTGAGATGTTTCAGAACTGCAATCGACATGGAATCCGCTGCTTTCCAACTGCCGCTGAGTACTTTCAGCGCAATTCCGGTATGACCGCTATCTGTCCGGACACCAATACCCCGAACGCCCTCGCAGCCGTATTTTGAAACGCCCCGGCCATGCATTGTGGTGATAAAATCGGTGTCAAAGCGGCCTTTGCCAGCTAAATGCCGGGGATGCATATTCATGACATGAAATATTTTCTGCAAATAATCATCGGCGCCTTCCGCCAGTTTCCGATACATCAACGCCAGGTTGAAAAGGGGCAGAAAAAAGGTCGGCGAGTTACAGTTATCGGTCTCCATGGGAATTTTTTCTTTTTCAGAGTAGTGTTTGATTTTCTCGAATATTCGCAACTGAACCGGTTGTTCGACTCCGATATAGCTCGCGGAAACAACATCCAGGGTTTTGGCGAGGGCAAGCATCCCGGCATGGGTTCCGCTGCAATTGGTGTGCAAGGCCGTTGCCCGGCGCCCCTGCAGAATCAGCTGTTCATAGCTGGTTTTATCAAAGGGCGGATGAGTGCCGCATAATAAATCATCGACATTCATCCCGATTTTCTTTAATAAATTTGCCACTGCTTCGGTCTGAAACGTTTCACCGTTATGACTACTGCAGCAGATCGCGATGTCTTCATCATCCAATTTGAATTTTTCCACGGCTCCGGACTCCAGTAACACCGCTGTCTGAAACGGAGCAGCGGCCGATTGAATGAATACCGGATACTCTGTTTCTCCGGCAGAAAAAATCACTTCGCTTTTATCATTTACCGCAACGGCATAGCCGATGTGGAAACTTTCGACTACATTTCCCCGGTACTGTTTTGCAACCAATATCATTTCTATATTCTCCTTTATTAACTATCTATTATTTCAATTAATTCTTTGGTGGCAATCTCAAATCCCCGCAGAAACGCCTGCGCCAGCAGTATCCTGCCAACCGCAATAAATTCCACATCGATCACTTCATTAATGGCACTGATAATCCGGCGGTCCAGAGCACCCCCGATGGAGACACGCAGATTATTCCTATTGCCGATGTGGATCGCATGGGTCATCTTCTCCAGACATTCCAGAAAGGGTAAACGTTTGTCGTGCTCCGCCAGTTCATTCGTAGCGATTTCAACTTCATCGATGCCAATCTGATAGGCTTCCTTCATTTGTTTTACATCGGGTTTCAGTCGCAGCGCAACGCCAACATTATCCATATTCACAACCGAAGCAACCAGGTCTTTGATCAATTTTGACGGAATCTCAACGGAACCGTCTTCGCTGTCCAGGTCACAAATGGTAATCATGTCCGGTCGCAGTAATAGTGCTTTTTGTACAACCTGCATATCGGCCGGAACCCGTACATTAATCCGGCAACCCGACATTGACCGTAACAGACTTAGATTATTCATCTGACCGATATCCGGCCCATAACTGAAACTGATACCGCCGGCTCCTGCAGTTTCCACGTAGTTGATCAGGTTCAGTGGATTTGAAACAGGGGCATTTGTAATTTTCGCCAGGGCTATAAACGGATCGAAATTGACTTCTAAATAAGGCATAATGATCTATCCTTTCACGAGACGATTTCCGAGGCAAAACAGAGTGTTATCCCTGAAAATTTTCCCGATTCTATTAAGTGCTCCAAGACCTCCAGGGTCTCCAGATACACGTGCCCGATAGCGATTGCGGACCCTCGCCGTTTTGCAACGTCGATTGCTTTTTCAAATTGCGCCTGAATTTCGCTCTTATCTTTGTTATTATCAAGAAATACTGATCGGCAGGCTGCAGGTAATCCCTGCACTTTGGCAACTTCGTAAGCTACACTACGGGGCGATGTAAAACTATCGACAAAAAACAGTCCTTTCTCTTTCAGGCTTTTCATAACCATCCCCATCACTTCGGCATCTGCCGTTGCCAGCGATCCCATATGGTTATTCATGCCCACAGCCTCGGGCAGAGACATTTTTGCATCGGATATCCGTTGCTCAACCTCAAAACTGCGCATTGTCTGCCGGATCATGTACTGATCTTCGCCCATACCGTATTCCTGCCGTTCCGGTTCCATGGGCATGTGAATAATGATCTCTTTGTTGAACTTCTTCCCTTCTGACGCCGTCCACCTTGAATAGGGATGACCGGGAATGACTGACAGTGTCAGCTTCTCGCTGACTTGAAAATATTTCCTGATTACATCGCTGTTGCTGTAGCCAAAATCATCAATGACAATAGCCAGCTTGGGTTTTTGTCGCAATTCACCCTTTAAAACCAGATAATCATTGGTATTTTCACTCTGTAGAAAAGTCAGGGTTCCTATTGATTGATTGTAATAATCGACCATTACCATGAAACCACGGTTCTGGGAAAAGCGGTTGATGCTGCGAATCGTACAACCGCTTTGCTGAACAAGCGGTTTGATCGCCTCAATAGCCTCGTCAGTAGATTTATTGGCAGGAATGGAGAATGCCAGAAGCAGGCCGCTACTGTTATCGCTGTCTATTTTAATCTCGGAAAAACCATTTTTCGCCAGCGTTGTCCGGATAGTGTTATTGAGGAAAGAACGTCCTTCCAGTTGCACGATTCCCCGTGAGGGTGCCGATTTCGGATAAAAATATATCAGAATTACGGCCAACAGCCCGACAACACCGATAAACGCCGCCATCAACCGTCTTTCGTCCTTGCGGCGATTAGCGATAACCTTATTCGGTTTTTTTAAATATCGGATTAATTTCATATAAATTTCCCAATCGGGGAAAAGTACGAAATTTATGTTTTATTATCAAATAGAGAATCAATCAACGGATAACGTTTTTAATATTGCAGTTCAGGAATTAAATTCCAATGCAAAATGAGGTATTTATGATCAAAATTGGCGTTGTGGGGGCGGGACATCTGGGTCGCTGGCATATCAAAAATCTAAATGCTCTGGACAACGTCGAGCTTATTGGTTTTTTTGATTCTGACCCACAACGCAGCGCCGTTATTGCCAAAGAATATTCGGCAACTCCTTTCACTTCTCTGGATAATTTGCTGCAATCCTGCGATGCTGTTTCCATCGTTGTACCAACGATATCCCACTACCATGTTGCTAAAACTGCCTTGGAAAAGGGCCGGCATGTTTTCTGTGAAAAACCCTTCATGCAAACAATTGACGAAGCCAATACTATTATTGAATTAGCCAAACACAAAAACCTGGTTCTGCAAGTTGGCCATATCGAACGGTTCAATCCCGCCTTGTCAGGCATCGGGGATTTTCCGGTGAATCCGCTATTCATCGAATCCCACCGGATCAGTCCTTTCAATCCCCGCGGCACCGATGTGGCGGTTATTCTCGATCTGATGATTCATGACATTGATATTATCCTCTCCATGGTCAACGCCGAGGTCGAACAGATTGACGCTTCCGGCGCACCTGTCCTGACCGATACGATTGACATCGCCAATGCACGGATAAAATTTACCAATGGCTGTGTAGCCAATATTACCGCCAGCCGGATTTCAGACAAGCAGATGCGTAAAATCAGAATCTTCCAGAAGGATGCCTATCTTTCCATCGATTTCTTAAAAAACCAGACCAGTATCTATTCTTTGTCTCAGAGCCCGGATGAAATCCCGGAAAATGCCATTCCCGTTGCCAAATTAAAAATCAACGACCATACAACCAAGGTAATTACCTACCAGGAAATTCACACCACGGAATCCAACGCCATGCTCGAAGAACTGCGCGCCTTTACATATTCAATCGAAAATGGAACGCCGCCGCCGGTCACTGGTGAAGACGGCAAACGGGCCCTTGAAATTGCTCTGCGAATTGAACAACAAATTAAATCATCTTTACAGAAAGTAATTTAATATGACACTGCGAAATTTTTTCTTCCGCTACCGAGGTATTACCCCGTTGCCTTTTGTGCTTATCCTGCTCATTCAATCAAACCTGACAAGAATAGGAGTCATTTCCGGATTGCTGGTTGTTGCCCTTGGTGAAAGTATTCGGTTGGCCGGCGTCCGTCGCGCCGGAGGAAACACCCGCACCCGAAAGGTGGGAGCCAAAAAACTATGTACGGCCGGCATTTTTTCCTATGTCCGGAATCCGCTGTATCTCGGTAATGTAATTATCTATATTGGTTTTGCATTGATGGCCGGCGGTTCCTGGGTCGTCTACCTGATGATAATTGCATTGGTCTATTTTATTGTCCAGTATGGCTTTATTATCGCACTGGAAGAGGCAAAACTGACCGAACTATTTGGCGATGAATATCGGGACTATACAGAAAATGTTCCCCGCTTGCTTCCGCGCCTGACGCCCTGGCAAAAAGATCCTGACCACATCCCCAAAAAATGGGGGAAAGTCCTTAAGGCTGAAAAATCAACCCTGTTGAA
>CAZAKB010000096.1:0-6964 GCA_964485475.1 uncultured bacterium | reverse complement strand
GAAGTGGTCAGGCATTTGCCGTTTATTTATAAACTCTGGAAAAAAACGCTGCGACATATCGACCAGTCCAAACCTGACCTGGTCGTTCTGATCGACTATCCGGGCTTTAATCTCCGACTTGCCAAGGCTGTAACAAAACGCAATATCCCAGTCATTTATTATATCAGCCCACAGGTCTGGGCCTGGCACCAGTCCCGGGTGAAAAAGATCAAAAAGTACACTCGAATAGTACTGTGTATATTGCCCTTTGAGGAGGATTGGTTGAAAAATCATGGGGTCAACGCACACTTTGTTGGTCATCCGCTAATCGACCAAGTCGCAAAAATCCAGACAATTAATCCGGTATCAGAATCAATAAAACCGGTAAACGCAACTCCCTATATCGGATTGTTTCCCGGCAGCCGCAGACAGGAAATCCAGCGGCATCTGCCAGTCATGCTGGAAACGGTTCACCGGCTGAAAGAAAATTATCCTGCACTGCATGTTGCCGTATCTATCGCACCCGATATAGACATAACCGCTTATAAAAAGCAACAGAACAGCGAATGGATTCACTGGCTTAAAAACCGGAATCATCGAATCATGCAAAGTGCCAATCTCCTGATTATGTCATCCGGCACGGCCACCCTCGAGGCATCTCTGTTTCTAACGCCCTTGATTGTGATTTACCGGCTCTCACCAATTTCCTACCTGATGGGTAAAATGCTGGTGAAAGTCCCGTTTATCAGCCTTGCCAATTTGATTGCCAATCGCAAAGGCATCACCGAACTTATTCAGCATGAGGCCAATCCTGATAATATTGTTCATGAGGCCAATATATTGTTATCCGATTCCGAATACCGGGCACAAATGATCCAATTTCTGAAGGAAGTTAATCAACAATTAGGCAAACCCGGTACATCAAACCGGACAGCAGAAATCATCCTTGGTTTTCTGTAAACCATTATAAAATGACACTACTAAAAGTCCTGTTTCAGATTCTCATGTTTCCCTTTGCCTGGATTTACACGACTATTACGGGAGTTCGGAATTTTCTCTATGATCACACTGTTTTGAAATCGATTTCCAGTGATGTTCCCGTCATATCCATTGGAAATATAACCGCAGGCGGTACCGGAAAAACACCCTTTGTCATTGCGCTAGCCAATTGGCTGTCCGAAGTCGGTTATTCCCCGGGAATCATTACCCGCGGATATCGCCGACAGAGCAAAGGACAACAAATAGTCAGAGACCGGGACTCCATCCTGTTAACTCCCATACTTGCCGGTGATGAACCCTATTTAATTGCATCCGGTACTCACCAGACCGTAGTCATTGCCGATACAGACCGGGTTGCCGCTGCTGAAACAGCCGTTAAAACCTATGCTTGTAGTATCGTGATCGCTGATGATGCATTCCAACATCGTCGCCTGAAACGTGATATTGATATTGTACTTTGGGACGCCAGTCATAATCCCAAATCCAGTCACATTTTACCGGTTGGCCGTCTGCGTGAATCGATCAAAGGATTACGCCGGGCAGATTTGCTCCTTATATCCCGGACAGATTCAATCTCGGTTACCGATACCGATTATTTTAGGAAAATTAATCCAAACCTTTTTCTGTCCGCTTTACCTATGTCGATCACACAAATAAGCAATCTGACTACAGGAAAAGTGATTACTCCGGCTGATCTGAAAAATGAGCGCATTCTGGCTTTCTGTGGTCTTGGAAATCCGGTTCAATTCTATAACACAATTAAAGTGCTAACAGATATCACGCCGGTCACAAAATCATTCCCGGACCATTATAAATACAATATCACTGATTTGAATGCACTGGTCCGACAGGCAGAAAAGAGCAGTTGTAGCTATCTGATCACCACCCGAAAAGATGCTGTCAATCTGCCGGAATCCACCAAAGCTATTGGGAATCTCCTGGTCATTGATATTCACTACTCGATCGATGAAAAAATAAAGGCGGCAATTTTAAGTAAACTGCCGCCTCGAAATTAATCTACCCATCGTCTTTTAAATCGCAACGAGATAAATCACTCCAATCAATGCCAATAAGGATATGGTATTGCGCAGAAAATTCAAACGCTGAGTGCCGGGATTGTGAAAGACATGTACCTGAAATTCCTGGAGTGTACTCCAGCCATGGGAATCAACAACCTCCAAAACCATATCATTTACGCCACGCTGATTTTTCTTTGGGCTCCAGACTAGTTCACCGGTTACCGGATCGAATTTTGCTCCTTTGGGAATTCGCACAGCTTTCATAACCAGCGGATCGCCATTGGGATCTTCGGCATCAAAGGTATATTCCCATTTCAGGTTCGTAAGAGCTACGGGCTTTGGAACCGAAAGAATTTTCGGCTTAATATTGACAAAGACATTACTCTTCTGTGCATCCGTCGCCATACCATCGGACACTTTGAATGTAAAGCTGCTTGTATTCAATTGCATTTCCGTGGGCGTCCAGGAAATCACTCCTTGCGGAGACACCAGCATTCCATCCGGGGCATTGGTCAGTTCATAGCTTAATTTGCTGTCCGTATTCAGATCCGTCACCTTAATTTCATATTGCCAAAGGCTATTGACATAGGCATTGGTATCGGGGGTTGATACAACCACCGGAACGGCATTCACGTAAACCTGAGCATGTTCCTCTGCTGTAAAAAATCCATCGGAAACCGTATAAGACAAAGAGTGATAATCAAACTGATTCTGCTCGGGAATCCAACTGACGGCCCCCTCTTCATTCATCGTCATGCCGTTGGGCATTTCCTTTGCTGTAAAAGTATAATAATACCGTCGTTCCGGCTTTGAATGTTTCGGAACACTTACGCCGAGATTCTGGAAAAAGGTCTGGACAACTTTGGTCTCGTTTGGAATTTTTTTATCCAAAACATTAAATACCAGAACCAGCTTGCCGTCATATAAAAACACATCATCGATCAGATGTTTTTTCTTTACATCCCTGGCAGGATCAAACTCCGGGATGAATTCCTGTTTATAACGAACAATCAGTTGTTCCAGATTATTACGAACAGATTCATCGAGAATTTTAGTCTCATAAATTCCAGACATTTTCCAGTCCGTAATCCGTGGAGAGATATCATACCAGTAAACATAAAACCCGTCATTTTTATCCTTTAATACCGGCCGGTACTTATACTTGTTGCCTACTGTTGTCAGCGGATTGGCTGCCGATTCGATGTCGACCGGGTGATTGACAAACAGCGAAAAACCAATCTGGTCTGTATCGTATCCATCGGATATCTCAATTAGAAAATCGTACCAGTCTTTTTGATCGAAGGATGGTTTCCAGGTCAATACCCCGTTGGCGGTAATCAAGGCCCCATCGGGATAATCAATCATTTTATATCCCAGAAACGCATTGTCGTTGCTGTCACTTACAGCAATTGTCAGTTTAAATGTTTCACCAATCTGAATAATATCCCGCTCTGGAGTTACCGTCGTTATTTTCGGTGAATCGTTTACATAAACCGTAAATGTTTTAACATCCCGCTTGGCACCCCATACAAACTCGGCCTTGATTGTATGCAGTCCCAGCTGCGTGTCGGCAGGAAACCAGGTAAAAATCTTGTTGGGCAGATCGAACTTCATGCCGCCGGGCATCTGAACATCTAATTTAAGATCGGATAGATCGTCCAATGTCAAATCCTTGACGGTAATTGTCCGGGATACTTTATCACCGGGATGAACCATAATATCCGGGCGAAATACTTCACTGATCGATTTGGTACTGATCATTCCGGTTTTTGTTGAAGGCAGGGGTGACAGTGAAACTTCTTCCCCGACCAAACCGCTTAATTCGTTGATCAATGCATCAGCGTCAATCACTGAAACTGATTCATCCTCAGACGGTTTTTTTGATTCCAGGACTAGATCTACTTCTCCCAGAACCTCGTCAATCGGACCGTCTTCAACAAAGGGAGCCGTATCTTCTAATTGCCATCGGCACAAGCCATGCTTACTGAAATTTTTACTTAAAAAAGGCATAATAATTGAACCAGTATATTTTCCCGAACCCGAAATAACCGCATTCATATCGACATATTCAAAACCCTTCAGTAACGGATTGTCATAGCGAACCAGGCGGTAAGAATTTGGATCAGTTAAAATATCCGAGAGATCGTACTCGGTCTGAAATATTGATGTACTGCCAACAATACTGTATAATAATTCCGTCAGCCCGTTCGCATTCAAATCGGCAGCCAACAGGGTTACCAACTGTTCATCAGGCAATAATAAACGAGTGTCGGTCAATTCATTTTCCCGACGGGTAATTAACAAAGCACCGCCAGATTTCCGGGGCACCACAAATTCATCAAAACCATCACCATCCAGATCAGCGGAAACCAGTCGCTGCAGGTCGACATCCTGGCGTTTAACTCCCTGAATAGTACGAGCCAAAATCGCCGTCCGCGTATCATGCCCGAATACTTCAATCTGTAAATCCCCTTCTCCACCAAATACAACCAGTTCCTCCCCTGGTGCATCATTCAGATTCGCAGTAATAGCGCGAAAAGAAAGAATGCCCTGCAGGGTCGGGAGATTATGAGCCTGATAAATTATATCAAAATTTTCACTGTCAACCTGACCGTTTGCGGACACAATGATAATACTCCGACCCGGTCCACCTGAGGAAACAACAATGTCGGGATTATTGTCACCGTTCCAGTCACCGGTATTTATAAACATTGGTCGCGGACGTGTGATCAATGCAGACGTCCGGCTGATGGTTGCGGTCGGAACATCGGGAAATCCATCAATATATTCAAAAGAATACAACCAGGCAGACTGATCGGAACCACCAATATCAGAAATATTCAACACCGCTATGATTTCCGGTAATGCATCACCGTCCATATCGGTAACAGCAATATCGACAAAATCCGCCATCAGCTTTTCCGGAATGGAATATTTCCACTGCACGATAAAATCCTTGGCAATGGATTCCTCCAGATGAACAAGATAACTGCTCCGGGGAATTACCTGGCCTTTTTTGTCCACCAAAGATGCAATACCGATAATATCCAGATATTCGTCGTTGTCAAAATTAAAGCCGCCGGCGGTTTTAATGAGCACCGTATTCTCTTTTGAAAAAGGAAATATTTCCGGGACGCCCACCTGCGCTTGTGCAATACAGGACATACCCATGAAAACGGCGATTAATCCTGCCGGCAATAATTGTCTCTTATGTTTCATATGTGTCTTTCAGCTATAGTCATAACTATTGTAATACTGACTTGAATATATTTGCAGCTCGACTAAAAATCAAGCAAAAAAGTATCGTTGACCACTTTTGTAATATTTATAATTTCCCTGAATTAAGGAATCTTACAGCTGCCATTTAAAGAAATAGATTAAGAAAAACTTAAAAAACAGCAAAATAATAAAAACAAGGTCTTATCTAAATATTGTATTAGAATAAAATACTGGTACTTTATATTGAATTTTCGAAGCAATTCAAAACAAACCACTGCCCTCATTTTCCCTTTGAAATATTGAAGGAAATTCGCTAAAATTAGACGTTTATATAAAACTGAATGCGCATGAAACATCGCGTGAAATAGTACGGAAATTTTAACTCGGAGTATTTCTAATGAAAATCCTTACGATTAATTCGGGCAGCTCATCAGTAAAATATCAGTTTATTGATACAAAAAGCAAACAGGCCCTATGTAAAGGACTGGTTGAGCGAATTGGTATCAGCGGTACGAACCTGGTCCATAAACGCAATGACGGTCTGAAAACTAACATTACTGATAACATCACCAATCACGAAACGGCAATTGAACAAATTCTTAAAATTCTAACCGATCCAAAATTTGGTGTCATTTCATCTCTTAAGGAAATCGATGCTGTTGGTCACCGTTTGGTCCACGCCGGCGATAAATTTAAACACTCCGTACTGGTCAACGATGAGGTCCGGGATAAACTCTATGAATGTATTGAATACGCCCCTCTCCATAACCCACCAAACATCAAAGGCATCGAGGCCAGCATAGACAAATTACCGGACACTCCCAATGTAGGAGTTTTTGATACCACCTTTCATGTGAACATGCCCGATTATGCCTACATATATGGAATTCCCTACACCTACTATAAAAAATACGGAATTCGTCGCTACGGATTTCATGGCTCGTCCCATTACTACGTTTCTAACCGTGCAGCAGAATTAATCGGCAAGGATATCAGCGAATTAAATATTATCACATGTCATCTGGGAAACGGCAGCAGTATTGCCGCAGTTAAGGGCGGAGTCTCAATTGATACGTCTATGGGATTTACACCTCTGGAGGGTCTTCTGATGGGTACCCGTTGTGGCGATGTCGATCCCGGCGTCATTTATACTATCGCATGTAAAGAGAATTTCAACCTGGAACAGATGAATACATTCCTGAACAAGCAATGTGGCATCCAGGGTATTTCCGGTCTCAGCAGTGATCTCCGGGAAGTTGAAGCTGAGGCTTTGAACGGCCACTATCAGGCAATGCTGGCCTTGAAAGTTTTATGCTACCGCTTAAAGAAATATATTGCTGCATATTTCGGAGTTATGAATGGTGCCGATGTCATTGTTTTCACCGGTGGACTGGGAGAAAATTCAGATATCGTCCGGCGGATGACAATCAGCAATATGGATGCCCTGGGAATCAAACTGGATGATAAAAAGAACGACGGAACCCGCAGCAGTGAGGTCATAATCAGCACCGATGATTCACCGGTTAAAATCATGATCGTACCAACCAATGAAGAACTGGTCATCGCCATGGAAACCGAACGAATTGTCCAGAAAATGAATTAAGATTACCGGATAGTGTACTTTTTTGTTGGTTCGGTGGTCATTTCCTTTTAAATTTCGTGGCTATTTGAGGGTGCATAGCTCAGTTGGTAGAGCAACGGCCTTTTAAGCCGTGGGTCGCAGGTTCGATCCCTGCTGCACTCACTCA
>CAZAKB010000095.1:9432-11921 GCA_964485475.1 uncultured bacterium | reverse complement strand
CGTGAAGGTGGTCGCACGGTCGGCGCTGGCGTCGTAACCGAAATCTTGGAGTAAGGAGTTTCACGTGCCTGGACAAAGAATAAGAATTAGTCTCAAAGCATATGATCATAATCTTTTAGATCAAAGTACCAAAAAGATTGTCGCAACAGCGAAATCAACCGGAGCAGTTGTTTCTGGTCCGATTCCATTGCCGACAACGCGTACGGTGTACACAGTTCTGAGATCACCCCACGTGAATAAGAAATCAAGAGAGCAGTTTCAGACAAAAATCCATAAGAGACTAGTGGATATCCTGAATTCAACCTCAAAAACGGTTGATGCTCTTATGAGATTGGATCTTCCTGCAGGTGTAGATATTGAGATAAAGGTATAACGGAAGAAGACCTATGTTAGGAATTATCGGAAAAAAAATTGGAATGAGTCAGGTATTTGAACAGAACGGTAATTTGATACCGGTCACTGTCGTTGAAGCCGGACCATGCCAGGTAGTACAGGTGAAAACACCTAAAAAAGACGGCTATTCTGCTGTGCAACTGGGCTTTGAAAAGAAACCAGAGAAACGGGTTAATAAACCGATGCTGGGACATTTCAAAGCAACAAGTACGGAGCCTTATCGTTTTCTATCGGAAATCAAGGATTTTGAAGGTGATAATTCAAAACCCGGGGATATGATTACGGTTGATTTATTTAAAATCGGCGATATGGTAAAAGTGTCTGGTGTTACAAAAGGTAAAGGATTTCAGGGAGTTGTCAAACGCTACAATTTCAAGGGAGGCCCAAAAAGCCACGGTCAAAGCGACCGGCATCGGTCACCGGGATCTATTGGCGCTTCGGCCTATCCGTCCCGTGTTATTAAGGGGATGAAAATGGCCGGCAGAATGGGTGGTGACAACAAAACAGTCCGAGGACTTTCCATCGTTAAAATCGATACAGAGAACAACTTACTCTATATCAAAGGCGCTGTACCTGGAACAAGGAATAGTATTGTAACAATACGGAGGCAGGAACGGTGAGCGTAGAATTTACTATTTATAAAAAAGACGGGATGGAATCTGGCCAGAAGCTGACGTTCAAAGATGCAGCTTTTGATGTGGAACCCCACGATCATTCAATATTTCTTGCAGTAAAGACCGAAATGACCAATTCGCGTCAGGGAACCAGTTCGACCAAAACACGAGCCGAGGTTCGTGGTGGTGGCCGTAAACCCTGGAAGCAGAAGGGGCGTGGCGGTGCCCGTGCAGGTTCCAATCGTAGCCCGGTCTGGGTTGGTGGTGGTCGTGCTTTTGGGCCCAAACCGAAATATTACAGCATGAAAATTAATAAAAAGGTCAAGACTCTGGCCCGGAAAAGCGCGCTGGCTTATAAATTTAAAGAGGGTGCTATCAAAGTTGTCGAGGATTTCAAGTTTGAAGAGGCCAAAGCCAAAACAATGCGTGAGATGCTGATTGCATTTGGAATTGAGAACAAAAGGATTACGTTACTGGCAACAAATGTGAGTGAAAACCTCTATCTGGCAACACGAAATTTTTATAACATCCTTTTAGTCGAAGCAGAAAGAGCGTCCACATATGATATGTTGGATTGTGAAGTTTTGCTGGTTGATAAAGAAGGACTTGAAAAATTAAACAGCCGGCTTCTGGTTAACAAATAGGGATTGAATAATGTCGATAAAAGGTACCATCATTATTGAGCCAATTTTGACCGAAAAAATCAACAAGCTTCAGGAGACTGAACGGAAGTATGGTTTCAGGGTTCATTCGGACGCCAATAAAATTGAAATCAAAAAAGCCGTCGAAGACCGCTTTGGAGTAAAGGTTGAAAAGGTTGCCACTATGAATGTGCAGGGAAAAACAAAGCAGATGACTGTACGCAGTGGCGGACGGGTTATCCGTACTAGTGGCAAACGATCCGACTGGAAAAAAGCGATTGTTACATTGAAACAGGGTGAAAAAATAGATTTCTATCAAGGAGAAACTGCGGTATAGTATCATGGGTATAAAGAAAATCAAACCAACAACACCTGGACAGCGTTTTAAATCGGTTGATACATTTGAAGATATCACCACAACAACGCCTGAAAAAAGCCTGCTCATGCCAATGAAGAGCACCGGTGGGCGCAATAACAGAGGCCGTGTGACTTCGCGCAGACGAGGCGGCGGTCATAAACGTGCGTATCGTATTATCGATTTTAAACGCGATAAACACGATATCGAGGCAACAGTAAAGACCATTGAATATGATCCCAACAGATCCTCACGCATTGCGCTGCTCAACTATTCGGATGGCGAAAAACGATATATTATTGCACCCGATGGATTACAGGTTGGTAATGTAATTGTTTCCGGACCGGATGCTCCCATTAAAATGGGAAATTCTCTGCCTTTGAAGAATATCCCGGCAGGCACGTATGTCCATAATATTGAATTGAAGCCTAAAAAAGGCGGTCAGATTGCCCGGGGAGCCGGTACATCTGCTCAGATAATGGCCAA
>CAZAKB010000095.1:5002-9332 GCA_964485475.1 uncultured bacterium | reverse complement strand
CTGAAAAAGGGACCCCACATAGATGTCAAACTGCTCGGAAAGATCAACGAGATGAACGAATCCGGCAAAAAGAAGGTTGTTAAGACCTGGGCAAGACGATCGACAATATCTCCAGAATTTGTTGGTCATACGTTTGCGGTGCACAACGGGAATAAATTTATTCCGGTCTTTGTTACGGAAAATATGGTAGGACATAAATTAGGCGAGTTTGCTCACACCCGAACATTTCGCGGACACGCCGGATCTGATAAAAAAAGGTAAGAAATAGGTATTATGGAAGCGAAAGCAATTAGTAGACACGTAAGACAATCGGCCCGAAAAGTTCGTCTGGTTGCCGATATGGTACGCGGAAAAAATATCGAATTTGCTCTGAATGCTCTTCATTTCAGCAACAAGAAGGCATCTGAGACTGTTGAAAAAACGATTCGCTCAGCGGTATCAAATCTAATGAATCTTGAAGGTGGCTCCGGAGTAGAACCTGAAGATTTATTTGTTAAGACTATTTTTGTTGATGAAGCAGGTATCGCACGGCGTTTTAGAGCGGGCTCAATGGGACGTGCATCAATTATACGGAAACGATCCAGCCACTTAACAGTAATCGTTGCCGAAAAAGAAAATAAGAAAAAGAAAAAATAACGGGAGGTTGCTTGGGTCAGAAAGTTCATCCTATCGGATTTCGTCTCGGATTTAATAAAACCTGGAGCAGTAACTGGTTTGACGAGCGGAACTATACAGAAAAATTAACTGAAGATTTAAAACTTCGTCGTTATATTTTGAAACGTTTGCCAAACGCCGGTGTCAGCGGAGTGGATATTCATCGTACATCGAAAAAAATTACGATTTCGATCAGAACATCCCGTCCGGGTATTGTTATTGGTAGAAAAGGTGAAGAAGTTGACCTGTTACGTCTCGAACTTCAGAAATTGACCAATACCGATGTTCAGGTAAACGTTAACGAGATTAAAAGACCGGAATTGGACGCTGTGCTGGTTGGAAATAATATTGCCGCCCAGCTCGTAAAAAAAGTATCGTTTAGACGAGCGGTTAAAAAAGCGATTCAGGCAACCATGCGGATGGGTGCTGAAGGTATTCGTGTGCAGTGTAGTGGACGCCTTGGTGGTGCCGAAATGTCACGCACGGAAACCTACCGGGAAGGCAGGGTTCCGCTGCATACATTACGAGCAGATATAGATTTTGCTTCAATTACGGCCCATACAACGTACGGTTGTATTGGCATCAAAGTCTGGATTTGTAACGGTGAATCATACAATAAAATGCAATAAGGGATTATAAATATGCTGGCACCTCGCAAAGTTAAACATCGCAAGCAACAAAAAGGAAGAATGAAAGGCCTGGCTACCCGAGGCAATGAAGTCAGTTTCGGACATTTTGGACTGAAAGCTGTTGAACCCGGCTGGATATCAAGCCGACAAATCGAAGCTGTTCGCGTTGCGATTACTAGAAAAGTACGTAAACATGGGAAAATGTGGATTCGGATATTTCCAGATAAACCGATCACGAAAAAACCGGCTGAAACCCGGATGGGAAAAGGCAAAGGCGTACCGGAATACTGGGTTGCGGTTATTAAACCAGGTAGGGTTTTATTTGAAGTAGAGGTTGCCGATTATGAACAGGCCAAAGAGGCCTTTTCTACGGCTGTTCACAAATTGCCGATCAAGACAAAAGTCGTATCAAGACGCGAAGTAGGAGCGTAGCGTGAAGAAAAGTCAATTAAGAGATATGTCAATTGCGGAACTGGAAGCCAATCTTCAGGATAATATGACAGCCCTGGAAAACCTTCGGTTTCAGAAAGCATTACAGCAGTTGGAAAACCCGTTGAAAATCAAACAGGTTCGTCGGGAAATAGCCCAGATTAAAACTGTTTTGCATGAATCAAAACTGGGTATCGAACGACTGGGTAAACAGGGTAATTAAACACAGGAACAGAGAAGATGGAATCAGGCACAAATAAAAAATCTCTCGTTGGTAAAGTTGTTAGTAATAAAATGGATAAAACCATTGTTGTTACGATTGAAAGAACCGTAAAGCATTCGGTTTATGGAAAATATATTCGCAGAACTTCTAAGTGTTACGCCCATGATCCCGAAAATAAATGTCAGATTGGGGATGTCGTTCGGATCGAAGAATCCCGGCCGCTCAGCCGAAATAAACGCTGGAATTTGGTAGAAGTATTAGATCGCTAGGATGAAAGATTAAGGGGTAGTTCCGATGATACAGCAAGAAACAAGAATGAATGTTGCCGACAACACAGGAGCTAAAAAAGTTCTGTGTATTCGGGTAATAGGTGGTTCAGGACGGAAATATGCGTCGATTGGCGATATTGTGATTGTCACCGTAAAGCAGGCAGCACCAAACGGAATGATTAAAAAGGGTGAAGTATCGAAAGCCGTCATTGTCCGGACAAAGAAAGAGATTCGTCGTAAAGACGGTTCTTATATTCGATTCGATGATAACGCAGCAGTGCTTATTGACAATAATTTAGAGCCTCGCGGAACCCGTATTTTTGGACCGGTGGCCAGAGAACTGCGCGAAAAAAATTATATGAAAATCGTATCAATGGCCCCCGAGGTACTGTAAAGGAGATTTAGGATGATTCGAATTCGGAAAAACGATATGGTAAAGGTTATTTCCGGTAATTATAAAGGTAAAACCGGCCGGGTGTTGAAGGTCTATCTTGATACCGATCGGGTTATTGTTGAAGGTGTGAATTTTATTAAACGGCACACACGCCCCAGCCAGAACAATCAACAGGGCGGAATTGTGGAAAAAGAAGCGCCAATTCATGTATCGAACATTGCACTCCTTTTTAATAATAAACCGACAAAAGTTGGATATAAAACGCTGAAAGACGGAAAAAAGGTTCGCTATTCAAAAGAGAGCGGCGAAGTAATCGACGCTAATTAGAGGAGTCATAAGTGGCTAAGAAAGCAGAATATAAACCAAGACTTTTAGAACTATATGATACGACCGTTGTGCCGGCAATGATCAAGAAGTTTGGTTACAAAAACACCATGGAAGTTCCCAAACTGGAGAAAATAAGTCTGAATATTGGGGTCGGTAAATCCAAAGAAGAGCCGGCGGCTTTGAAACATGCCCAGGAAGATATTCGAATTATTACTGGCCAGCAACCGGTTGTTACCCGTGCGAAAAAAGCAATTTCGAACTTTAAAATCCGTAAGGGCGATCCCGTAGGTTGCAGTGTGACCCTGCGTCGGTTTACGATGTATGAATTTCTTGACCGACTGATTTCAATTGCTCTGCCACGAGTTCGTGATTTTTCCGGACTGCCGGACAAGGCATTTGATGGTCGTGGGAATTACAATATGGGTATCAAGGAACAGATCATTTTTCCCGAAATTGATTATGATAAAGTCGATAAAATTCGCGGAATGAATATTACATTTACGACAACAGCAAAAACCGATGCGGAAGCACGTGAACTTCTGGTACTGTTCGGATTTCCATTTAAAAAACGACCAGTAAAAGATGAAACCGCAGGGGAGAATAACTGATATGGCAAAAAAATCGATGATCGCTAAAGCGAAGCGTAAACCAAAATTCTCTACCCGGACAAATAACAGATGTTCGGTTTGTGGCAGACCGCGTTCTTATTACCGTAAATTCGGCTTGTGTCGTTTATGTTTCAGAGAGTTAGCTCTCAAGGGTGAAATTCCAGGTATTACAAAAGCTAGCTGGTAAAACAGGAGAAATTATAATATGCCAGTCACAGATCCAATTTCTGATTATCTTACACGAATTCGTAATGCATTGGCCGCGAACCACCGTTGGGTTGATGTTCCGGCTTCCAATATGAAAAAACGAATTTCGTTAATTCTAAAACATGAGAAGTATATTAAGGATTTTATCCTGATTAATGATGGTAAGCAGGGAATTATCCGTGTCTATTTAAGATACGGAAAAGACGGTTCACCGATCATTGAAGGTCTGAAACGTATCAGCACCCCGGGGCGTCGTAAATATGTAAATGCTACCGATGTACCGCGAGTATTAACAGGGCTTGGTATTGCCGTCTTGTCAACACCGATTGGTGTGATTACAGACAAAATCGCCCGTAAAAACAATGTTGGCGGCGAAGTGCTGTGTCATATTTGGTAATGCTTTTAAGCAAGGAGTAAACTGTGTCTAGAATCGGTAAAAAACCCATACCAATACCGGAAAAAACGGAAGTGGCGATAAATGCCAATACAATAACAGTTAAAGGTCCAAAAGGTGAACTGACCTGGGAATATCCATCTGAAATCATTGTTGTTCAGGAAGATAAAGAAATTGTTGTGACCCGTCCCAGTGA
>CAZAKB010000095.1:0-4902 GCA_964485475.1 uncultured bacterium | reverse complement strand
AAAAAAGTTGGTGTGAAATAGGGGATTTCGGAATGAGTACGAAAAAAAGTGAAAAAATACAAACAAGACTTCGCCGTAAAGGTCATATTCGAAAACATATCAGCGGCACAGCCGAGCGTCCTCGTCTGGCAGTCTATCGCAGTCTGAGCCACATTTATGCGCAGTTAATCGATGATCAGTCTGAAAAATCAATCATATCTGTTTCTGATCTTTCACCGGATATCAAGGTAAGTATCAAAAAAGGTACAACTAAAACCGATAAAAGCGTGATGGTTGGCGAACTGATTGCTAAAAAAGCAATTGAAAAGAAAATAATTACTGTTGTGTTTGATCGTGGCGGATTTAAGTATCATGGCCGTATAAAAGCGTTAGCCGATGCCGCCCGAAAAGCCGGATTGGAATTTTAATCTCAAAGGAGTATCAATTTGAAATCAGTCGATCCTACTCAGTTGGAACTGCTCGAAGAAAAAGTAATAAAAATAAACCGTGTAGCAAAAGTGGTTACCGGTGGTCGCAGATTTAGTTTTAATGCCGTTGTTGCTGTCGGTGACGGCAAAGGATATGTTGGCATTGGTTTGGGGAAAGCGCTTGAAGTAACAACTGCAGTTGCCAAGGGCAAAGAGAACGCCAAGAAAAGTATTGTGAAGATTCCAGTGATAAATGGTACCATTCCCCATGCCATTCAGGCAAAATATGGCGCTGCGGTGGTTATTCTGAAGCCAGCTTCACCCGGAACGGGAATCATTGCTGGTGGTCCTATTCGTGCGATCATGGAGCAGGTCGGCGTACGGGATATTTTGTCCAAATCCATTGGCTCAAATAACATTCATAATATTGTGAAAGCAACCATGCGTGCTTTGCAGCAGTTAAAAGATCCCTATATGGTTGCCCATAAACGGGGAATGACGCTTCAGGAGATATTTGGTTCATGAGTAAAAAAACAAACGCAACCTTGCGTATAACGCAGATTAGAAGTTCTATTGATTATCGCCAACGCGCCCGGAAAACCCTCGAAGCACTGGGCATTAAACGGATGCATCATACGGTGGAGCAACCGGATAACCCGGCGATCAGAGGGATGATAAAGGCGATCGAACATTTATTAAAAGTCGAAGAAGTTAAGGAATAGTTATGAATCTTGGTTCTCTCACTACTACCCCTGGTTCTACAAAAGTACGTAAACGTCGCGGAAAAGGTCAAGCGTCAGGAAACGGCGGAACCGCCGGGCGCGGGCATAAAGGTTACCATTCTCGCTCAGGATCAAAACACAGAGCCTGGGTCGAAGGTGGGACTATGCCTATTTACCGTCGGCTTCCAAAACGTGGTTTCACGAATATTTTCCGGGAAGAGATACAAATTGTCAATCTTTGTACCATTGCGCGTCTGCAATTACCGGAAGTTACCGTGGAAATATTGCTTGAAAAAGGTATTATTAAAACGCTTTCCAAACCGGTGAAAGTTCTTGGGGTCGGTGACCTGACAGAGGCGGTCACGGTTACCGCAAATGCATTTAGCGGTACAGCAATCGAGAAAATTGAAGCAAGTGGTGGAAAGGCTGTAATTCTATGAAGCAACAATTTCAGAGCATATTCCGAATTCCTGAATTACGAAAACGGATTCTGTACACACTGGCGATTTTAATTATTGTCAGAATTGGTGCGCACGTTCCAGTTCCAGGAATCGACAGCGAAGTATTGGGAGCTGCAATGCGCAACTTCTCCACGACGTTGTTTGGATTATATGATTTGTTTGCCGGTGGCGCCTTTTCAAGAGCCACACTGTTTGCGCTCGGGATTATGCCCTATATTAGTGCTTCTATTATTATTCAGTTGTTGGGTGCCGTTATTCCGTATTTCCAGAAACTCCAGAAAGAGGGTGAAGAAGGACGGAAAAAAATGACTCAGATTACCCGTTACGGAACGGTTCTGATCGCCGGTTTGCAGTCTTTCAGTATTGCACAGTTGCTGATGAGTCCACAGATGTCTGCACGTATAGGTAACCAGATCTTGCCGGTTGTTCCAATCCCGGGAATCGGTTTTACACTTATGACGATGCTGACATTAACAACCGGAACAATCTTGATTATGTGGCTGGGCGAGCGGATGACCGAGCGGGGAATAGGCAATGGAATCTCCATGATCATTATGATTGGTATTCTAGCCCGACTGCCCAACGTCATATTGAGTGAAATCTCTCTGGTACGGGAAGATGTTCGGGGTATTTTTACCGAAGTAATACTGATTGCGTTGATGTTTGTCATTGTTGGATTTGTGGTGCTTTTAACACAGGGGCAGCGAAAAATTCCGGTTCAGTATGCCAAACGAGTAGTTGGACGGAAAGTCTATGGCGGCCAGGCAACACACATTCCTTTACGGGTAAATACGGCTGGTGTTATGCCGATTATTTTTGCCCAGGCGATCATGTTTATTCCGAATACTATCGGTACTTTTTTCCCAAACAGTGATTTTATCCAGGGAGCCATGCGGTTTTTCTCATATCAGTCACTGGTGTACTGGGTAATATTTGGTGGGTTGATTGTTTTCTTTACCTATTTCTATACGGCCATAGCCTTTAATCCGGTTGAAGTAGCCGACAATATGAAAAAATATGGTGGATTTATTCCAGGTATTCGTCCGGGAAAAAGAACATCTGAGTTTATTGACAATATTTTGACGAAAGTGACGCTGCCGGGCTCGTTTTTTCTGGCATTTGTTGCAATCTTTCCATATATATTGATGAAAGTTATGGACTTGCCCTATGATGTAGCGTCCTTTTTTGGCGGCACCAGTCTTTTGATTATTGTTGGTGTTGCGTTAGATACATTGCAGCAGATTGAGTCACATCTGCTGATGAGACATTATGATGGATTTTTGAAAAGTGGAAAAATGAAGGGCCGTCGCCGCTAGGCCTGTAATGATCTATATTCGTTCTCTAGAAGAAGTTGAGAAAATCAGAGAGAGCAATCGGATTGTTGCCGATACGATTGCATTTCTGGGAAAAGAGATCAAACCGGGGAAAAGCACTCTGGCTTTGGACAAACTGGCAGAAGAGTATATTCGCAGTCAGGATGCTCAACCAGCTTTTAAAGGGTATCATGGATTCCCGGCCACCATTTGTGCCAGTATCGATGAACAGGTTGTTCATGGGATACCATCACAGCGCGAATTACAGGATGGCGAGATTGTTGGGATCGATGTCGGTGCCCTGAAAAACGGGTACTACGGAGATGCTGCCTTTACCTTCGCAGTTGGTCAGGTTGATGAAACCAGACAGCGGTTGATGCGGGTTACGGAAAATTCTTTGTACAAGGGAATCGAAAAAGCCCGTGCTGGTAATCATCTGTCCGATATTGGACATGCGATCCAGACCTATGTGGAATCACATGGGTTTTCAGTGGTCAGATCACTGGTGGGACATGGTATCGGCACCCAACTGCATGAAGCACCGGAAGTACCAAACTATGGTAATCCCGGACGAGGTCCTGAATTGAAACCGGGTATGTGCCTGGCGATTGAACCGATGGTGAACGTGGGTACGTTTGAAGTGGAATCTTTGGAAGATGGATGGACAATTATCACAGTTGATCACAAACCATCAGCCCACTTTGAACATACCATTGCAATTACGGAAAGTGATCCGTTAATTTTATCAACCAGAGAAGCAGGGTAATTTTATGGCAAAGGAAAAACTGATCAAAGTTGATGGTATCATCAAAGAGAATTTACCTAATGCCTCTTTTCGGGTTGAGCTGGAAAACGGCCATGAGGTTTTAGCGCATGTATCGGGAAAAATGAGAATGCACTTTATTAAAATCTTACCGGGTGATAAAGTGTCTCTGGAACTGTCACCCTATGATTTATCAAGGGGTAGAATCACGTATCGGTATAAATAGAATGGAACAGTCATGAAAGTTAGATCATCAGTAAAAAAGATTTGTGACAAATGTAAAATCATCCGTCGTAAAGGCGTTGTGAGAGTCATTTGTCCGAACCCAAAGCATAAGCAGCGTCAAGGATAATAGCGTAGTAGGAGGAAATTTTGGCTCGAATTGCGGGTGTAGATTTACCAAACGATAAAAAAATTAAAGTTTCAATGACCTATATTTTCGGGATAGGTCGTACAACAGCGTTAGAGATTTGTCAGAAAGCAAAGGTTGATCCGGAGACCCGGACCAAAGATTTGACTGAAGAACAGGTCCACGAAATCCGGACAATCATTGCCAATGACCTTAAGGTAGAAGGTACATTACGTACTGAAAATACGATGAATATCAAACGCCTGATGGATATCGGGTGTTATCGAGGATTAAGACATCGTCGCGGGCTGCCGGTCAGAGGACAACGAACAAAAACAAACGCACGCTCACGAAAAGGTCCTAGCAGACCCGTCAGTAGAAAAAAGGTGAAAGCCGGTAAGAAAGGTTAACATAGGAGGTATTTCAATTGCCACCCAAAAAATCTGTCACAAAGAAAAAAAAGAAAATCAAGGTAGATGCCGAAGGCATCGCTACCATAAAAGCCACGTTTAACAATACGATTATTTCCCTGACTGACCAATACGGAAATGTTGTTTCTTGGGCGTCGGCTGGAACAGTTGGTTTTAAAGGATCACGGAAAAATACCCCCTATGCTGCCCAGCAAGCTGCCAATAAAGCGGCAAAAGAAGCCATGGATTTGGGTCTGAGCAGAGTAGAGGTAAGAGTAAAAGGCCCCGGTTCAGGACGTGAAGCGGCCATCCGCTCATTGGCACTGGCCGGTTTACAGGTAAGCGCGATAAAAGATGTAACACCCATTCCCCATAATGGATGCAGACCTCCCAAACGGAGAAGAGTTTAAATAGGTAGGAGTAGAAATAAATGGCAAGATATACAGGTCCTGTTTGTAAATTGTGTCGTCGAGAAGG
>CAZAKB010000094.1:0-12254 GCA_964485475.1 uncultured bacterium | reverse complement strand
CCATCCGGATCGGGACTTGATCTCTATTTTTTAATTGATCAGCGTTATTGTTTTCTGGCGATCTTTGCCCAGATATCCCGCAACGTCACCGTTCTGTTGATGACTAGTTTGTCATCAGTTGTATTGGGATCAACGCAGAAATACCCCCGCCGCTCGAACTGAAAGCGCTGGAAAGAATAATCCCTGAATGGATCAAGGATTTTGCAAACCCAGTTTTAAGTTATTTAATTCCTAAACATCGTGCTGAATTTCAATATTGGAGAATCAAACTTAAACTTGAAAATCATCAGTTTGTCAACAATCATTACAAAGATTTAATGTTGACAATGGCAGTAAAGTCGGATGATAATTTCCTGAAAAATAAAATTGTTGCGGATTTTCCGAAAATTGACAATCAGTCCCCGTAGTTGATTACACCGAATGTCACCGGTACTGAAGACCGAGGTTCAAAAAAGGAGGGGAAACAGGTTTATATTTCCGTTTTGCTCTCCCTGAACGTTATGATAGTATATCCTATATACTATACAATTCAGATGAGTTATCTTATTTAAAAAAAATAATGAGGTGAAATATTTCACTTGTTTTTAAATGTGATTATTTTACTTTTTGAACAATTATTTCGGATTTATTGAAATAAAGTAATAAGAGATGTTTAAAACGATTTTAAATATTAAAAAGCAAAAACCACATTGTCTACCGGGCACTTGTGTCTCTTGTTGCTTCTTGCCAATAACGCCGAAAAACAAAAAATCTATTACTAAACAGCTGAAAAAGCAGTTTTAGTAATACCCTTTCTAAATAATCCAATTACAGAAATAGGTATTAAGGAGAAAAGATGAAAATCGGAATCTTAGGATATGGTAATATGGGACAAGAAGTCGAAAAAGTCGCTATTGAAAGTGGACATTCTATTGTGGCAAAATTCGATTTGAAGAATCCATTCCTAAACACGTCATTACACCCAGAAACAGAAGTATTAATTAGTTTTACAGGAAAAGACGCTGTTTGTCGTAACATGAAAATTGCGGCAGAACTGGGAGTTCCCGTGGTGGAGGGCACTACCGGCTGGCATAGCCATCTGGACAGTATCAAGGAAATAGCTGGTCTGACAATGATTTACAGCTCGAATTTTTCTATCGGTATGTACCATTTCACAAAATTGGTGCAATTTTCCGTTGAATTATTCGGATCAATGAAAGAATACGATTGCTATCTACACGAATGGCACCACAAAGGGAAAGCCGATAGTCCAAGTGGAACAGCTAATAAACTGGCAAATATAATGATTGGTGCGATTCCATCGAAGAGCACTATTGCTATGCCTGCCGCAAGTGAAAAAATCGGTCCACAATCGCTATGTGTTACATCGTCAAGAGTTGGAAGATTTCCCGGAAAACATGAGGTCGGTTTTGATTCAGAGTATGATACAATCATACTAAGCCACCAGGCACACAATCGTACTGGTTTTGCCTTTGGTGCTGTTCGGGCGGCAGAATGGCTTATCGGAAAAGAAGGAATTTATACAATGGATGATTTTATGAATGCATCCATGAAACGCAATTAAATAGAAGTTATAGGAGAAAATATCATGAATAATACACAACTTAAAGGATCTATTGTCGCACAGATTACACCATTTGATATTGATGGACGTATAAACGAAAAAGTTCTGAGAAGTCTGATCGATCGGCAGATATCTGAAGGGACCAACGGTATAGTTGCTTGTGGAACAACAGGAGAAAGCGCAACCCTTTCCCATGAAGAACATCATCAAGTCATGGATATCATTATCGACCAGGTGAATCACCGGGTGCCAGTGATCTGTGGGGCGGGAAGTAATGCTACCAATGAAGCCGTTTCACTTTCAAGATACGCTGAAAAAGCGGGTGCAGACGCGATACTATCTGTCGGGCCTTACTATAATAAACCCAGCCAGGAGGGCTTATATCAACATTATCAAGCAGTGGCAGAATCAGTATCAATTCCGATAATCCTTTACAATGTTCCCGGTCGCACCGGATCGAATATATCCGCAGAAACAACATTAAGATTATCAGAGATTGAAAATGTTATTGGTGTCAAAGAAGCCAGCGGTAATATGTCACAAATCATGAACATATTGAGAGACCGACCGGAGGGATTTCTTGTTTTTTCCGGTGATGATTCACTGAGTTTACCTTTGATTGCTTTGGGATTGAACGGGACGATTTCTGTGGTTGCCAATGAAACGCCGAAACTTTTTGCACAAATGATCAATGCAGCATTAAAGGGTGATTGGAATACAGCACGAAATATTCATGAACAATTGCTTCCATTAATGGAAGTAAACTTCATAGAAACTAACCCGGTACCCGCAAAAACAGCGATGTCAATAATGGGCTTAATCGAAGAAAAGTTCAGGCTGCCGTTATGCCCAATGACATTAAGCAATCGGGCAAAATTGGAATCCGTCCTGCAAGCAATTCATTTGGTATAGAGAAAGGTATTAGGTGTAACCATGTTAAATATCAGCAATATACGCGAAACAATTGAATTGCTTTATGATAGTAAAACAACCAATTCAGGTTCTGAATTCCGACATTTATTTGGTCAATTCATTGATGGATTAAATTCAGGCCTTATCCGGGCGGCAGAATATCATGATGGTGAATGGCAGGTAAATAATTGGGTAAAAAAAGGGATTCTTCTAGGATTTCGTTATGGAAAACTTAAAGATTATTCATCAGATAAGCTGTTCTCATATTTTGACAAGGAAACAATCCCATTAAAACCACTCACCATTAATGATAATGTACGCGTTGTTATGGGAGGCAGCAGTGTCCGAACTGGTGCCTATGTTGCTTCCGGGGTTGTTATCATGCCGCCGGGATATATCAATATCGGCGCTTATGTCGATAAGGAAACGATGATTGATTCCCATGCTCTGGTGGGGTCATGTGCGCAAATTGGGAAGCGTGTCCATCTGAGCGCCGGCGCAATGATTGGAGGTGTTCTGGAACCGATAGGTTCAATGCCGGTCATTGTTGAAGATGATGTTTTTATCGGTGGTAACTGTGGTATCTACGAAGGCGTTATTGTAAAAAGCGGTGCGGTTCTTGGTTCCGGCACGATTCTAACTTCATCGGTTCCGGTTTTTGATATTTTTAATGAGAGAATTTTGCGTGCGACATCGAATCATCCGTTGACTATACCGGAAAATGCCGTTCTTGTGCCGGGGAGTAGGCCATTACAAAAGTCAGGGTTTGCCGGACAAAATGGATTACACCTGAATTGCCCGGTAATTATTAAATACCGTGATGACAGTACCAGAGACGCTACATTACTGGAAGTAAGCTTACGGTAAAATTATTTACGACATGTGAGTAAATGCCATAAACGATAGACACTATCGAAAATATACTGAAAGGAAAAAGATATTAAAGAAGATTTTTAGACGACCATTTACGTTTTCGGAAAAGCGTCGATTGAAATCATTTTAAAATTTCAAAAATGTGAAGTTAAAGCGAATAAATATAAGACATCATGAAAAATGCCAAGTTGCCGATGGAAATGTCAGTTGCTTAGCGACTCTGCTGTTTAGCGATCTTCGCCCAGGTATCGCGCAACGTCACAGTTCTGTTGATGACTAGTTTGTCATCAGTAGTATCGGGATCGATACAAAAATAACCAATTCGCTCAAACTGAAAGCGTAGTCCCGGTTTTGCATTCGTTAATGCCGGTTCAATGGGGCAATTTTTCAGGATTTTCAGGGAATCAGGATTCAGGGCGTCGAGGTAATTTTCGCCGGCGGGATTTTCGTCAGTAAACAAACGGTCATAAAGCTGAACTTCCGCGCTGATTGCGTGTTTTGCCGAAACCCAGTGAATCGTTCCTTTTACTTTTCTGCCATCTGGTGAATCACCACCCCGGGTGGCCGGATCATAAGTACAGTGAACTTCGATCACATTTCCATCAGCGTCTTTGACAATATCAGTACAAGTTATAAAATAGGCATAGCGCAGACGAACTTCAGTACCGGGCGCCAGGCGGTAGAATTTTTTTGGTGGGTCCTCCATGAAGTCGGTTGCTTCGATATAGATTTCTTTTGAAAAAGGGACTTTCCGGGTGCCGGCGCTTTCATCTTCGGGATTGTTGATCGCCTCCAGAAATTCTTCCTGGTCATCGGGATAATTATCAATGATCACTTTCAATGGATTCAGAATACCCATATAGCGGGGCGCGATTTTGTTGAGATGTTCACGGACGCTGAATTCCAGAAGCGCAACATCTACGGTGCTGTCCCGTTTGGCAACACCGATTCGCTCGGCAAAGTTTTGAATGGCTTCGGGTGTATAACCTCGGCGGCGCATTCCGCAAATGGTTGGCATCCGCGGATCATCCCAGCCATTAACACGTTTTTTCCGGACCAGTTCCAGTAAGCGGCGTTTGCTCATGACTGTATAGGTGAGGTTCAGCCGGGCGAATTCAATTTGCTGTGGGCGATAGGCCTCAAGTTCATCTAGAAACCAGTCGTAGAGAGGACGATGATCTTCGAATTCCAGCGTGCAGAGGGAGTGGGTAATGCCTTCGATGGAATCTTCCAGTCCATGAGCCCAGTCGTACATAGGATAGATACACCACGCATCGCCGGTACGATGATGAGCGGCATGCAGAATGCGATACATGATCGGATCGCGCATATTTAAATTGGGGGATGCCATATCGATTTTGGCACGGAGTGTTCGGGTCCCATCGGGAAATTCGCCGGCTTTCATGCGCTGAAACAGATCAAGATTCTCCTTAATACTGCGCTTGCGATAGGGACTTTCTGACCCGGCTTCGGTCAATGATCCACGGGTATTCCGGATTTCTTCGGCGCTCAAATCACAAACATAGGCCTTGCCGATATTGACCAATTGAACCGCATAATCGTACATCTTTTGAAAATAATCGGATCCGTAAAACAGCCGGTCTTCAAAATCTGCGCCCAGCCATTTAACGTCTTCGATAATCGACTGAACATATTCATCCTCTTCTTTAATCGGGTTGGTATCATCGAAACGGAGGTTGAATTTCCCGTTATACTTAACGGCTGTTCCGTAATTCAGTAGAATGGATTTGGCATGGCCAATATGGAGATAGCCATTCGGTTCCGGTGGAAAGCGGGTATGAACACGTTTTTTAAATTTACCAATGGCGTTGTCGTCTTCGATTATCTGGTGAATAAAATTCAGTGGTTTTGATTCCGGTTGGTCATTTACAGGAACATCGGTTGCGGGATTCATTACTTATCCTTTCAAAATTATCTGAATCCAATTTAAGAAATTTCATTGAAATATAAATCATAAACAGATGAACAGAGCTTGAATTTTTGTGTGATGTTTGTCATTCAGAACTTAGTTTAGTACTTTGACAACGGAAAAATGCTTGATTTCGAGGGAAATAATACTGAACTTAACCCGTTAAAAAATATCAGCAGGTATACACCAGAGGGTAATTAACACATTAAACAATTGGCTCAAAAATCGGCAGGACAGATGGTGAATTTGATTCAGAAGCGCGTTTGTTTTATTGTCATCGGATTGCTGCTCGGCAGCATTGCGCTGAAAGCCGATGTTAATCTGTGGGTGATGTCTTTTGACAATCTCTATTCTGATTCCGAGATAAAATGGCTCAAGGAAGGGTTTGTGGACTTTATCGTGGAACACTATGACAATAATCCCAACGTGCATACCTATAAATCGGAAAAACTGGATGAAGCATTATCTATCATTAAAAAAAATGCGAAGTACCAGGAATCCCAAAATCTTGTTCTTTCCGGTGCATTTCAGCGGGAAAAAGGCGAATTTATCATCGATCTGCAACTGACAGATCTGAACACCTGGGAAACTTTGGCCACAAAACAGGTTCGGGAAAAATCTTCGGATTTGGCAAAGATAATCATGACTGTGAATTTTGCCCTTGATGAGATAGTTGATCCCCGGGTTAAACAATCCCCGGCTGAAACAAAGGCAGTTGTCATCGAGCCTATGAACAAACCCATCGATGTATCAAAAGACCGGGAACTGGAAAGTGTGCGTGAGATGACCGTTGCAACGAAAAACATTGGCAACGCACTGGATCAACTCCTTGATAATTACTCGGAAAAATCAAAAACCGATTACAAAAGTCCCGAACCCTTTCAGAAGAATAAATTCAGTCAGGATGCATTCACCGGAAAAGTTAAAGACTTTGTTCACGAAACCCATAGTTTCGAGCAGGTGGTGAACCGCGTATTGAACGATCCTTATGAAATAAGTATCGGTGAGCCGTCAATTCAGCGACTTCCGATGAACAACGAAAGTGTGTCTTTGTCCTTTCGGGTTGATTACAAAATTAAAATGAGTATTCTCAAAGAGATGGTTGAGACCCTTAAGATCAAATCAAAAAATGACAGTAAAACCTTTGTTGAGTATTCATTTTCCGGAAATGATTATGTCTTTACAACCGATTTTATAAGAAATGTTGCCTATGGTGAGTACCGCTATTTCCCGGTCATATCACTGGTCGATGATGCCGGTAAAGTCGTTACCCGTCTCATCGATTCTCCCGGTTCATTAAACCAGATCAAACATTTTAATCCAATGTTTAATATTGCCGCCGGCCCATGGACAATGACGGTCTTTTTGGTAAAAGGAGTTCAGGAAATCGATTATGAATTAACACTCCCGATTCGAACGGTCGCCAAAATATCCCAGGTGACCATTGACTTGAAGACTGAAGATGAGATAATGCAATTATCAGGGATGAAAAATTAATATCTGTCACTGCAAGTGATTATTAATGAAAAATATTATTGAAAGAATAATTAGAAATGACTAAAAACAGAATTTTAATTGTTGACGATGAACCCAATGTTTGTCAGTTTTTATCAGAATACCTGGAATATAAAGGCTTTGAGACACAAATCTGCCAGTCTGGCAAAGAGGCGTTGGAATATCTCAAAACCGATGTCTTTGATGCAATTTTGCTGGACCTGATTATGCCGGAAATGAACGGTTTGGAAGTCCTTGAGAAAATCAGACAGATGAAGATCATGATTCCGGTAATTATTGTGACTGGCGTGAAAGATAAGAACGTTGCCGATGATGCCATTAAACTTGGGGCAGCTGATTTTATTCCCAAACCCATTGATCTTGACCGGCTTGAACAGAGCCTGATCGTAAATATAAAAAACCTTCAATAAATTAAAGGATTTTTGTTTTGGATGTAATTAAATGGCTTTTACCCAATCAGAAGATATCCAAGGAAACCGATCGGTTTTTTAAGGATCTTGGTAAGGTTGTCGGACAATCTCAAGGAATCGATGTCAAGTATGAACGTCTGAATAATGATTTACCTGCAATTGAACAGATATCAAAAAACACCTCAGTGATTACTCTCGTCAGTAATTATGAAGCAATGTATCTGGAATCTTTCTTCGAGTTCACACCGCTGTTCAAAATTGCACTTACCGATATTAAGGGACTGGTTGTCGTGCATAAAGAATCCCGGGCCAGGCAACTGATTGACATTCAGAACCAAACGGTTATTTTACCACAAAGTACAGATTGGGTGATTGTAAATCCGGTAATTCTTTTTCTTTTAAAAAAGTGCAACATCGTTAAAACCGAGCAAACCAAAACCTACGCAGCGGAGCTGGAACCTCTCAATCTGTTTCGGGTAATTGAAAAAAAGTTAAAAGCGGCGGTAACAACCAGTTTTGAATACAATCTGCTTCCCGAAAAAGATCAGAAAAGCCTGAAAATACTGGGTGAATTTCCACTTCTACCGGAGTATGTTGTCGTCTCAGGGCCTGATTTTAAAAATCAGAACATTGCAAAACTGCGCAGTAGTCTGGACCGTTGGCGCTCAAAATATGCTGATCGTTATAAATCACTGGGAATGCAGATTCTTCCGTTTGAAAGTGAAAACCGTTCTTTGCTGGTCGAGGCCATCGAAGGTCTGGGTTATACACTCAATAAATTTGTTGAAGAATACAACGATCTTCTAATTGGCAGTATTTCTTCCAGTCATAAAAAAGAGTTGGAGGAAATGGAAGAGAAGTATGCACGGCTGAAAAACTTCAACGACAAACTGGTTAAAATGTACCAGGAAGTTCGTGACAGTCGCGACCGCCTTACAAAGGAGATTGAATCTGCTACCGACAACACTATATTATTTTTAAAGGACGGGACGGTTTTAGGTTGTTCCAGAGCATTTTGCACGTTGTTGAAATATGGCCGGCAGGAGGTTGTCGGTCAGGAGATTACCAAGTTTATCGAAACAAGTATCAATACGCCGTTTAAAAAACTGATTCAGCAGATTGATGTGGGACTGGTTAGGTCGTTTGTCATAAAATTAAAAAGTTCTGACGGTAAAGAGACTGAGCGAAAAATGGAATTCAGTATCGTTGAACTGATGGATTCGAAAATAATCCTTGGAATTTTATCCAATTTAGAAAAATAATAAGAACAAGAGGTGTCAATATGAGAAAATTGGGAAGATTACTTGTTGTTGCATTAATAGTAAGCGTAACCGCTTCAGCGCAGAGTTACTTTGCGACGGTGTTAAAATCCACCGGTTCGGTTTATGTAAAACCCAGCGGCGAAACCGAATTTAATGTCACTGCCGAAATGGGCATGGGATTACATATCGGTGATGCCATCATGACGGGTGATGACGGTTTTGTGGCAGTGATATTCACCAAAGATAAAAGTATGGTGAAAATTCGCAAGAATTCCGAAGTCTCTATTCGTGAGGAATACAGCGTCAAAACTATAAAGGTCAACGAGGGCCGTGTGTTGGCCAGCGTCACTCCAGGCGTTAAAGGATCATTCCGGGTTGAAACACCAACATCGGTTGCATCGGTGAAGGGAACCAAATTCTGGACCGTGACTTCATCTCAATTCGGCGACCGTTTTTATGGAGTCGAAGGTAATGTCAATGTTATGAATTTGATCACAGGTGTTGAATCAAATATGGCCCCAGGCCAGATGATTATATCGACTCCTCAGGGACAACTGGTTAATATGCCTGTGGATCCATCGGACATTCCACCGGATGTTGACGAAGATGCACCAAAACCAGAACAGGAACCACAGGTCCAACCGGAAGAGCAGGCTGCCAAATCTGAAACAACAACACCGCCAAGCGATATAGCGGCTGCCCCGTCAGAAATGCCGGCTGAAGTAGCAAAACCTGATGAAAAAAGCGGCGGATCCGAAAAGCCTTTTGGAATGGGACTTGGGCTTGGGTCTGTAACCATCAATGAAAAAATCTATAACCAGATTGCATTAAGACCAGAATTCAAATTCGGGAAGTTAGCCATCGCTTTGGACGTGGCGATATATATGGATGAACAGGGTAAGATCCGTAAAGATGAGTGGGATCAAATCTCAGACTATCTTGATAAATTTTATTATATCCGCTGGGCGCAACAGGGTGATCCGTTTTTCGCAAAATTAGGCGCAATGGATAACACAACATTAGGCTACGGAATTCTGATGAATGGATATTCCAATACCACTGAATATCCACAAGTTCGAAAAATCGGGGTTCATACTGGAATGCAACTCGGTAGTCTGGGTTGGGAAGCTTTTGTAGCCAATGCTAAAGAAATTACCGGTCCGGGGCTGTTAGCCGGCCGCCTTACCTATCAACCACTGAAAAAAATTCCTTTGAGAATCGGCGGTACTATCGTTACTGATGTATATCCATATAAGGGATTGCCGGATTCCGACGATGATGAAGTAGCGGATGCGCTGGATATGTATCCAGAAGAAGATGATAATGTTGTTATTGAGGAATTACGAACGACATTTAGTTTGAATCAACGTGATTATCTGAGGCAAATCGGTTATGACATGCCAAGCGAAGCGATCATTGCAAACGGTGTCACAAAACTTTCAGATTATGACCGTATTATGAACGGTGCTGTATCTTTTGACATCGGTATGCCGGTTCTCAACAACAAGTTCCTGAAATTAGAGGTTTATGGACAGGCAGCATCCTTTGTTCCGGTTGAAGACTCTGCATTCGTTTATGATAACGTGACGAATACCTATAGTAGAGTGCCGTTTACCCCCGGTTTTGGTTTTGCAGTACCGGGAGTTCGGGCGAATCTGTTTAAAATAGTCAATCTAACTTTGGAGTACCGTTATGCCGCTGAAAATTTCCTGTTTGGGTACTGGGACAGGGCTTATGATTATGAACGTATTCAGATTCGTAACAACGAAATCTATACCAAACAACAAATGCGGTTGATGCAGGATCAGATGCAGGGTATTTTTGGTGCATTTGATGTCAACATTTTAAATTATGCGATTCTCGGTGCTTACTATCAGCATATGTTTACCTCCGGCAATGAAATCAAGAGTTTCATGGCAACGGCCTCGTTACCGAAGGGAAAAATCCCGAAACTGGCCGATGCGACCGCTTTCTATCAGCGAAATAATGATGAAAATCCGTTCCTGTTCAAAGAACCTTCGGAAAATACAATTCTTGGTTACAAAGTTGGTTTTGAATTGGGTGGCGGCGCCGTTATTTATTACGTTTTCCAGAAAACTTACCGTGATTATGACGGGAACGGCACCATTGATCCGAAAACCGAATCTGTGTCGATCACGACGATTGAAACCGGGTTTAGTTTCTAAGATATGCCAGATATAACAGTCAATATATTAAAATGAGCGAAAAAGCCCCGCCTAACTAACGGGGCTTTTTTAAAAAAAATGGTAAATTTCCGGATATTATGTTTTCTTCTTCTATTTAATTACTGCTACCTTTTAGCAGGTGAAGTACTCGTTCTGCATGATAATGTTGGCGCGGAAGTTGATATTATTGAAAAAGTGCATTACAAACTTTTCCCCAACGTAGATAATTTTATAAACGCTCAATATTTTCTTCTGCCCAATGACAGTGTCATGGCCTTTATTCAAACCTGGAATGCAATGGGTAGCGCCTATCAAAAGGTTAGTTTCAGTCAGTATGAGTTTTACCTGATGGGGCAGGAAGTGGGACAGATGGAACCGGCGGACCGGGCAAAAATTGAATATCTTCAACGAAAATATCAACCGCTTTTTGCTGAGGAACACATCAGTCGATTGCCCCGGAATTCCTATTGTCTCATTATCCTAAACAACAATAAGGAATATCAGGGAGTTTTCCAGAAAGTGGATCAACAAAAAATCAGGATATTAGATAATGATCAATTATACGATATTCCTATTCGATCGATCCGCACACTGAAATACTGGGATATTGATAAGGATGCAAAAGTTTTACAATGGCTGACATTGGGCAGTTTTTCGGCAATCGGACTTGCTGGTGGGCAATTAGTCAGTTTCGCCTTTAGCATACCGGCAAACCAAACCGGAATATATACTTTTTCAGGAACAATAATCGGTGCTCTTGCGGGATATCGATTTGTCCCTGCCATTATTGAAAAACTACGGCCTAAAACCGTGATTGAATTTCGAAAGAGTAAGATAAAAAGGCTTGACTCTGTTGGACTTATAACCTATACTTTTAAAAAATTGAAAGGAAAAATATGGCGGACCCACGCAGCACAAGACTGAACCGCAGAGCCGATAAAGATGCTGATTTAAAAGAGAAACAGAAAGCAGTTGAAATTGATTTTGGTGAGGCTACCAAGCGGAGCGAATACCTGAAGCAAAAACTGGATGATATTCTGGACAATATTGGTCGGAGTTATGGTAAACGGATGGCCGATGAATTAACGAAACGCCTGGAAAAGACTATCCTGGATTTTAACGGGGAAGTCGTTCATATGCTGGATAAACTTGAGGTACTCGAAGATCAGCGCTTAAAAGAAATTGAGGCTGCGAAAAAACCGGATCCTCAGGTTGAAGCAACCGAAACCGAGTCGCCGGATGAAGAGAAAGTCGTAACAGAAGATGAATTTGCGAATATGAGTGACTTTGAAAAGCGTATTGAGATGCTGGAAAGAAAGAAAAAAGAGGCAGATAACGCTATTGGGAAGTCCGAAGAGGAATCCGATGAAAAACCGAAGAAAAAAGGCTTTTTCAGGAAGAAAAATAAATAAATTAGCTTTTTGAAACCAAACAGGTATTCTTTAAATTAAAGACCTGATTTTTGAATGGGGTTGTATCTCAGATAGTAGTGTGTCCCGGTAAGGTCGGTAAGATCACCACAGATGAATATGGCCAATTTTATAAATTTTGGGGCTGTAGCTCAGCTGGGAGAGCGCAGCGTTCGCAATGCTGAGGTCGTGG
>CAZAKB010000093.1:0-12340 GCA_964485475.1 uncultured bacterium | reverse complement strand
TTTGGGGCTGTAGCTCAGCTGGGAGAGCGCAGCGTTCGCAATGCTGAGGTCGTGGGTTCGATCCCCATCAGCTCCACAGATTTTTGAAGAGACTATTTATGGCTATGCTACATGGGGAGCCAGCGGTGCCCTGTAACCTGCAAACCGCTATAGCAGGATGGATGCCAGGCAGCGGATCAGGTTTTTGGTTATTCTGTTATGATATGTAGTGTTGACACTTTCCATTTTGCGCAATAAAAAGTTGGTTAACCCCGTCAGGCCCGGAAGGGAGCAGCGGTCGCCGATTCCTTTATGTGCCGCAAAATATCAGAAAGCGAGCTGTCAGTCATAATGAAGTAGTGAAGAACAGATTCAATGCCTGGTGCATAGCCAGATTTTATTATGAGTTATCAAGTAATATCCCGTAAATACAGACCCCAGCGATTCGATGAAGTTATCGGTCAGTCGCATATTTGTTCGACTCTGCAGAACGCCATAAAGTCAAATCGAATATCCCACGCATATCTATTCACCGGTTCCCGTGGAATCGGCAAAACATCAACGGCCCGTATATTGGCAAAAAGCCTGAATTGTCTGAATCCAGAGGGTATTGACCCCTGTAATAAATGTCAAAACTGTATTGAAATTACCGCCGGGCGCAGTATGGATGTACTGGAGATTGACGGTGCCTCAAATCGCGGTATCGATCAAATCCGTGACCTGCGTGAGAATGTCAAGTATCCACCATCCAACTCAAAAAACCGCATTTTTATCATCGATGAAGTTCACATGCTGACCAAAGAAGCGTTCAATGCGCTACTGAAAACACTTGAAGAACCTCCCAGTCATGTAATTTTTATCTTTGCCACCACAGAACCTTTGAAAATACCGGCTACGATTATTTCGAGATGTCAGCGTTATGATTTTCACCGAATTCCGATCAGGGAGATTGTCCGGCACCTGAGCAGTATTGCCCAAAATGAAAATGTGGAAGTAACGGACGATATCCTAATGCTAGTGGCGAAAAAGGCCGAGGGAGGAATGCGGGACGCTGAAAGCCTGCTTGATCAGCTGATCGCATTTTCCGGTCAATCGGTTTCTCTTGAAGAAGCCAAGAAAATTCTCAGCTTGATCGACTATGAATACTATATTGACATCAGTAACAAAGTTTTGAAAAATGATACCGGTTCGCTTCTGCAGGTTGCGGGCAGTGTGATTGATGACGGTATCAATCTGACCGAATTTTTTACCGGTTTTTCCGAGCATTTTCGAAATCTGCTTGTTGCCAGTGCAACCGGGTCGGTTGATATGCTTGATCTGCCGGATAATATGAAACAGCGCTACAGAGAAGTGGCCCAAAAATGGGATGCTGCGGATCTGTTACGGCTTATCAAACTTCTGACGGACGCCCAGGCTGGATTAAGAACATCCATCAATTATCGCATGCATATCGAATTTACATTACTGCGAATGGGTGCAATGCATAAGACGGTGACAATCGAAGATATCCTGGAATCACTGAAAAATTCCGAATATCGTCCTGCTACCAATATGGTCAAAGAAACACCCAGCCTTTTTAATACAAAAGAACCGGAAAAAAAGTCTGAAACATCCGTCGACCGGATAACAAAATTGCCTGAAAAACCAATCCTGACCCAACGCTCCAAACCAAAGGAAATTGAAAACGTCAATAACACTCCGGCCGACATTCCGAAAACCACGGTTGATATCCAGCAGGTTAAAGAAAAATGGTTTGCAATATCAGAGAAGGTGGCCGAAACCAATCCATCATTGGCGTCGTTTTTAAGTATGGGGCGTCCGGAAGAAATTAACGCTAATGCCTTGACAATAATGTTTCACAATGGGGCTTCATTTCATCTGAATAATATCCAATCCAAAGCCTCAATCGTTGAGAATTGCATTGAAAAGATTCTCGGCAAATATCTGAAAATCAAATGTGTCGAAGATAAAACCGAGGATCCAATATCACATAAAGAAAATGCGCTGAATACAATGACCAAAAAAGTGATCGATATATTTGGCGGAGAAATTATTCCAACATAAGGAGCGTATATGATACCTAAAGGCGGTTTAAATAATATGATGAAACAGTTTACCAAAATGCAGCAGCAAATGGAAAAGGTTCAGGACGAATTGGCCGATCTGACCGTAGAAGGAAGCGCCGGAGGCGGGATGGTGAAAGTCGTTGCTAATGGTAAACAGGAAATTATATCCATAAAGATTGATCCGGAAGTGCTCTCCGATGATGTTGAGATGGTCGAAGATATGGTGGTTGCCGCAACGAACCAGGCACTTGGCAAATCCCAGGAACTGTCTCAGGAAAAAATGTCTGGTGTAGCTGGTGGAATGCTTCCGAATTTGCCCGGTGGTTTTAAGATTCCAGGATTATGAGTTCACTGCCCACATCACTACAAACACTGATTGATCAATTGTCCCGCTTTCCGGGGGTCGGTAAAAAATCGGCACAGCGGATGGCATTTTTCCTTTTGAAAAATACAAGGGAAGACGCAGTCGCCATGGCGAAAGCGATTATCGATGTCAAGGACAGGATTTCCGAGTGCAGCCAGTGTCATAATATTGCCGAAAATGATCCCTGTACTATTTGTGGCGATGCCAAACGGGACCATTCCACGATCTGTATCGTGCAGGATGCCATGGATGTTCTGGCGGTTGAAAAGATCGGTCGTTATCGTGGGTTATACCATGTGCTGGGTGGTGTATTATCGCCATTGAACGGGATCGGACCCAATGATCTGCATATCGATGATCTAATGCCCAGGCTGGACGGAATCGATGAAGTCATTTTTGCCATCAATCCGACGCGCGACGGGGAGACAACATCGCTCTATTTATCGAAATTATTAAAGGCAAAGGGTGTCCGGATCAGCCGGATAGCACAGGGACTTCCGATGGGAATTGACCTGGAATTTGCCGACGAACTAACATTAACAAAAGCACTGGAAGGCAGAACGATTCTATAATGAAATCACAAATTATTACACGTGCAAATTTTATTACAACAACCCGGATATTATTGACCCCGCTTTTTTTGTATTTTTTATTTGGTGGGCGGGAATATTTTGAAATATTTGCATTGATCATTTTTATTATTGCCTCGGTAACGGATGCCTATGACGGATATGTTGCCCGAAAATACAGTGAAGAGTCACCTTTGGGGAAATTTCTTGATCCACTCGCGGATAAGATTCTGATGTCGGCAGCATTTATTTCTTTTGTCGTGATGGGCCTGATTCCTTTGTGGATGGTTATTTTAGTGATCCTCAGAGATTTTATGGTGACAGGAATTAGAATTTTAATGTCCGCAAAGGATAAAACAATGGTAACCCGGAAGTCGGCAAAAGTAAAAACTGGTGCCCAGATCGGTGTTGTCTGCTTTATTTTGGTCTATATCATAACTCAGCGTTGGAAAATATTCCTGGGAATATCGGACTATGTTAAATTCCTTGAAGAATATCCAGTTATTTATTTGCTGATGTTACTGGTGACGCTGTTTACAGTCTGGACCGGTATCGAGTATATTATTGTCAACCGCAAAACGATTAAACAGTATTTGAAGGCATCGTGAAGAATCACTTCCTGATAAACACATTGTCTTCATTTTTTTATGTGGGGTATATTCCGGGTGCACCCGGTACCTGGGCAAGTCTGGTAGCTGTCGTGATATGGGTGCTTCTGCCTGTCCAATCGATAGTTGCTCAAATATTAATCGTCAGTTTTGCCTTTCTGATTGGTATTTATGTAGCTGGACTGTCTGAAATAAATTCGGGTGTTGTTGATCCTTCCTTTGTCGTGATCGATGAAGTTGCCGGAATGTGGCTGGCTTTATTGCTAATGCCACGGGTACCGTATCCTCATTACCTGACTCTTGCTCTGCTTTCATTTATTATCTTTAGATTTTTTGATATCACTAAATTATATCCGATTAATAAACTTGAGCAAATGAGTGGCGGTTTTGGAATTATGATGGATGATATTGCCGCCGGATTACTGACTGCGATATCAATCAATCTGATTATCTGGGTGATTTAAATGGTGGCGGTTATTATCGCTATCGGCAATGAATTACTAAGCGGTTTATCCATTGAAACCAATTCACAATATCTTATCAGCAAATTAAATATTATTGGTATATCAACATCCTCAGTATCAGTCGTTGGTGATGATCCTGATTCGATTAACAGAGCGTTAAACGCAGTAAATAACGATATCGATATTGTACTGGTTACTGGTGGACTCGGACCAACTCACGATGACATTACCATGAAAACAGCAGCGAAATATTTTGATTCTGAGATCATCTACAGTGAAGTGGCTTATAAACGGATTCAACAATTGTTTTCCGACAGGGGAATAGCTTCTTTAATCAAGATGAACCGTGATCAGGCTATGGTTCCCAAAAAAGCTGAATTAATTCCCAATCAAAATGGTTCGGCACAAGGGTTGAAGTTTACCAAAGGAAATAAAATATATTATTTTATGCCCGGCGTTCCCGTGGAAATGAAGAAAATGATTAATGATTTTATACTGCCGGAACTCCAAAAACAGTCCAGGCAATCCATTGCCAATACCGTTATTCATACAACCGGAGTTCCTGAATCGGTTTTATTTCAAAAAATTGAAAAATGGATTGATCAAAACCGGGAATTATCAATATCCATCTTGCCACGATTTCCAGAAGTCGATATTTCAGTGACAAAAACTGATGAAGAAAAAACCGGTAAATCCATAGTTGAAAGTGCTGTTTCCGAATTGTCCAAACTTTTGGGTGATGATATATACGGATATAACGACGATACCCTGGAATCTGTCATAGCCAGACAACTCATTGAAAATCAGTTGACCATTGCAACTGCAGAATCCTGTACTGGTGGTTTGATTGCAAACCGCCTGACAGATATATCCGGCAGTTCGGAATATTTTAGACAGGGGATAATCTGTTACAGCAATCTGTCGAAGATCGAACAACTTGGAGTTCCGGAAAAAACTTTATTGGCTCACGGAGCAGTCAGCCGGGAAACGGCACTTGAAATGGCTCGTAATATTCGTCAAATTGCCAAAACTGATATTGGACTGAGTACGACCGGGATTGCTGGACCGACCGGAGGTTCACCGGAAAAACCACTCGGGACAGTCTATATCGGTTTATCGATGAACAACAGAGAAGATGTCTTTCATTTTCAGTATAATCGTGATCGGTTAGCAAATAAGATCTTTTTCTCTCAAAGGGCTTTGAACTATCTGCGACTTGCATTGAAAGGAATATATGGATAAACGCCTGTTTATTGCCGCGAATATATCCGAGCAGACCCGGTCTTTGATTCGGGCGATCCAATCGGATTTGCATTTTATGAAAAATGATATTCGGTTTGTATCTCCTCAGAATGTTCACCTGACGTTAAAATTCTTGGGTGATGTTCCGGTCAAACAAATTTCTCAGATCGTGACAAAGATTGAAAGTTCCGTTAGCAGTTTTCAAAATTTTACGTATATTTGCGATGGAACCGGAGTTTTTCCAAACCCAAAACGGCCGAGGGTGCTCTGGCTTGGAATTACAAATGGATCGGAAAATTTGAAAGCGCTTAGTGGATTACTGAACATCGCATTAAAAGATATGCCCGTTCAGCAGGATGATAAGGAATATCGGTCACACATTACTTTAGGACGTGCAAAGGGATTCAAAGAAAGCAGATTGAAATTGGATGAATTTCTGGACTATAAATTTGAAAATATTCCCAATCCTGTTACTGAATTTGTCTTATTTGAAAGTATCTTACGACCAAAAGGTGCAGTTTATACACCATTACACAGATTTAAATTAAAATAGAAGCAGGGAGATATTATTATGGCGACATCAGACGGTAATAAGGAACGGGCTCTCGAACTGGCTGTATCACAAATTGACCGCCAATTTGGAAAAGGTTCAATTATGCGACTCGGAGACGATAATATGAAAGTCTCCGTTGAAGTAATTTCAACCGGTTGCCTTTCACTGGATGCGGCGATAGGTATCGGTGGAATACCGAGAGGCAGAATTATTGAAATTTATGGGCCGGAATCTTCGGGAAAGACAACTCTGGCACTACATGTGATTGCCGAAGCCCAGAAAAAGGGTGGCTATGCCGCGTTTATTGATGCAGAACATGCTCTTGATCCGCTATATGCAGTTAAGTTGGGAGTGAACACAAAGGAGTTGTTGATTTCACAGCCAGATAATGGCGAACAGGCACTGGAAATTACCGAAACGCTGGTTCGAAGCAATGCGATTGACGTTATTGTAATTGATTCCGTTGCGGCACTTGTCCCGCGGGCTGAACTCGAAGGTGAAATGGGCGATTCCCATATGGGCCTGCAGGCTCGGTTGATGTCCCAGGCATTGCGGAAACTTACCGGTGCGGTCAATAAATCGCACACCTCGGTAATTTTTATCAACCAGATTCGGGAAAAAATTGGTGTTATGTTCGGAAACCCGGAAACCACTACCGGTGGACGTGCTCTTAAATTTTATACGTCTCTGCGTCTGGAAATCCGACGGATAGGTTCATTGAAAGAGGGTAATAGCAATATTGGGAACCGAACTAAAGTTAAAGTGGTCAAAAACAAACTGGCACCGCCGTTCCGGGAAACTGAGTTCGATATCATGTACGGAACCGGTATCTCCTTTGAAGGAGACATTTTGGATTCAGCCGTTGAAGCCGATGTTGTCCAGAAAAGTGGATCATGGTATTCATTTGGAGATGAGCGCATCGGGCAGGGCCGTGAGAACGCAAAGCAGTATCTTGCTGAAAACTTGGAAACATTTTCCAAAATCGAAACACAGGTTCGTGAATTTCTCGGGATTCTGAAAAAAACAGAACCTAAGAAAAAATCATAATATCACTTTTGGTAACACATAAAAACAGTTCCGTTATTTTTCCAGAAAATGGCGGAACTATAACTAAAATATCATTTCAGAAAAAAAAGACTGATCGTCGTTCTGTTTTTATCAACAATGAATATGCCTTCAGCGTATCGGAACAAACCTTTCTGCTGTTTCCATTGCATGTGGATCAGCTACTTACGGAAAACCAGGTATCCGTTATTAAAAATCATGAAGAATATGAAAAGGCCAGGGACCTTGCTTTGCGATATCTTGCGATTCGAATGCGAAGCGAATATGAATTAGCGAACTACTTGCGGAAAAAAGAGTTCGATGGCCAGGTGATATTGCGTGCCACGCGTTACTGTCAGGAACGTGGTTATCTGGATGATACAAAATATGCTGAAATGTTAACCAGGGATATGATCAATATTAATCAGTACGGTACAAAAAAGATGTATACTTTGTTACGGAAGCGTGGAATTTCATCGGAAATAATTACCCTGGTTTTACGTGATCAGGTCGATCAGGCAGAACAATTAGAAATGGCTCAAAAATTAGCACAAAAGAAGATGAAAACAATTAGGGATGTTTCAAAAGCGAAAGAGAAAATATTTCGATATCTGAACCAGCGTGGATTCAATTATTCAATTGTCGCAGAAGTTGTCAATCGCCTGTTTAAATGATAAATAATTTTCAAATAAATACGTATATTTATTTGTGGATTTTGTTGGTGTTAGGGGCTCGAATATGAAAAATAAGTTCAAAAGCAATTCAGCACATGCATTAATTATTGGAATTTTAGTCAGTGTAATTTTGACTCTGTCCTGGTTTAATCAACTTTATGCAAAGTGTGTAACTGACGATGAATCAGTCGTATATACGTTTATGGCTGATGATAATTATCCCCCTTATACTTATGAAGAAGACGGCCAAGCTGTTGGTTTCTGTGTGGACCTTATCTACCGTATTGCGGATCTTATGGATTTTAAAGTTGTGATAAAAACCGGCCCGTGGGAAGAGGTTCGGCATGCGGTTGAAAAGGGTGATGCAGATGGTCTTCTTGCAATGTTTTATTCAGCCGAACGTGATAAACTGCTTGATTTTACAATTCCTCATTCCACGGTAACTCATGCGATTTTTGTACATGACAAATCTTCCGTGCACTCCAAAACGAATTTGAATGATCGAACTATTGTGGTGCAGAATGGCGACATCATGCATGATTATTTATTGAGCAGTAAAATAACCAATTCTATTATAATCGTTGAAAATGCCGAAGATGCCATTCTGTTATTGTCTCATGGTGTCTACGATTGTGCTCTTCTCAGTAAAATGCAAGGTGATTATTTTATACACAAATATAAACTGGACAATATTCGATCTATACCGGAATTGTTTTCACCACGGGAATATTGCTTTGCCATTAAAAACAATCTAAAATTACTGAATCTGTTGAATGAAGGTTTGATCATTCTACAGTCAAATGGTGAACATAAGGCACTTTTTCAGAAATGGCTGGATATATCGGGTATGCCCAAATTATCCTCCAGTCTTCTCTTTAAACAGATTGTAAGTGTCATCATTATTCTCATTATGACAATTTTACTGACCATTTTCTGGATATGGTCACTACGAAGAACCGTATCGTCAAAAACCCTTGAATTAAAAGAGGAAATACAGAACCGAAAAGAGATTGAAAAAGCCCTGCGCGGCAGTGAGGAAAATTTTCGATCACTGGCGGATAATGCCTTCGACGGAATTTTAATTAATGATAGTAGTGGCAATTATATATATGCGAACAATAATGCGGCGGAAATATCGGGACATCCGGTATCGGTGTTGGTTAAATTAAATATTAGGGATTTGACGCCAACAAATCATTATAATGAAGTGATCAATACGTCGCAACAACGGATTCAGGGAAAATCCGTCCGCAGTTTTTATGAATCTTTATTACAGTGTAAGGATGGGGCAATAATTCCGATTGAAGTTGTTGCGTCAAAGACAACCTGGCATAATGAACCTGCAGACCTGGTATTTATTCGGGATATCTCTTTACGCAAACAAATGGAACGAGCCTTGCAGAGCAGTGAGACAAACTTCCGCCAGATTGTTGAACGCTCGAATGATGCTATCTATGTACAGCAGAATGAAATATTCGTACTTGTTAACCCTGCTCTGGAAAAGTTGCTGGAATATAACAGAACAGAATTGCTCGATAAAAATTTTGATTTTTTGACGATTGTTGATGAAATCAGTAAAGACCATATCACAGAACGCTTAGAGAAGCGTAAAAAGCGGAAGATTATCAGTAAACAGTTTGAATTTACGGCCCATAAAAAATCTGGAAAATGTCTTGAACTGGAAATCAATACATCCAAAATAACCTGGGATGGTAAACCAGCAAGTCTTGGAATTATCCGGGACTTAACCCGTTATAAGCGCGTGCAGGAAGAAGAATTTAAGGCCGAGAAACTTGATTCGATCGGTGTTTTAGCCGGTGGAATTGCACATGACTTCAATAACATATTATCTGTTCTTCTGGGTAATGTTCAGCTAATAAAATTGAAAATTGAGAAGGGCGAAGATATTGTAAAATATTTGACCCGGTTGGAAGAAACAATTTCCCGGGCTACCGGTTTGACCCAGCAGCTTTTGACATTTTCGAAAGGTGGTGAACCGGTAATTGAAGTCGCTTCAATTAAAGATTTAATCATGGACGTAGTACCCTTTACTCTGACAGGGAGCAATATAAAATCTGAAATTTCAATTGAAGATGATTTGTACCTTGTCGAGATGGATGCCAACCAAATATCACAGGTATTGACGAATATTGTAATTAACGCAAAACAGGCGATGCCCGATGGTGGTAAACTTACTGTAGAGGCCATAAATGTCATTATTGAATCCGGTGACCTGATTGATAACCTTGGTGCCGGTGAATACATCAAGGTTTCAATTATCGATCAGGGTATCGGTATTCCTGAAAAGATTATTGATAAGATATTCGATCCGTTTTTCAGCACGAAAAGTTCCGGCAGCGGACTGGGTTTGGCGACATGTTATTCGATTATTCAGAAACATAAAGGACATATCACAGTTTCATCGGTTGCCGGTGAAGGGACGACATTTACTATTTATTTACCCGGAACTGATAAAGAATTAATAAAAGAACCGGAAATAAAAATTAGCAAAGCTTTTCAGGGGCATGTTTTGTTAATGGATGATGAGGATTCTGTCCGTGAATTTATGAATGCCATTCTGATAGAACTTGGTTTTACGGTTGATAGTGCGGTTGATGCTGAGACTGCAAATAGCATATTTAAACAAACGCTGGAGAGTGGATCGCGTTACGATTTAGTGATACTTGATTTGACCATACCGGGGGGTAAAGGCGGCAAAGAAGTATTAAAAGATCTCTTGGCAATTGATCCGGAGCTTGTTGCATTAGCATACAGCGGTTATGCCGATGACCCGGTTATCAGTCATCCAACAGAATTTGGTTTTAAAGCATCATTCAGCAAACCTTTCGATATTGATAAATTAGTCTCTATCATCTCATCAGTTATCTGATTATTAAAAAGGCGTGTTCCGGTTTATAACTTGATTATTGACCGTTAGAAAAATAACTTATCCGATTGCAATGGAGAATATGATTAATGTTACAGCAGATGCCTGATATTATGGAGTAGAATGAAAACTGCAGCGGAAATTCGTAACGACTTTATTGAATATTTTCGTAAAATAGACCATGAAATAGTGAAAAGTGCCCCGGTAATTCCACTGGATGATCCGACCTTGCTGTTTACCAATGCCGGTATGAATCAGTTTAAACCGATATTTATGAATCAGGAAGAACCGATTTATAAACGGGTTGCTGATTCCCAGAAATGTATCCGTGTCAGCGGAAAACACAACGATCTTGAGGAGGTAGGCAAAGATACCTATCATCATACATTTTTCGAAATGCTGGGTAACTGGTCATTTGGGGATTATTATAAAAAAGAGGCGATTCAGTATGCCTGGCGGCTTTTTACGGATGTGTGGAAATTTCCAAAAGAACGATTGTGGGCCACGGTATACGAGGATGATGATGAGGCATTGGCAGCCTGGCGGGCTGAAACCGATATCAATCCTGATCACATTCTCCGGTTTGGGAAAAAGGATAACTTTTGGGAGATGGGAGATTCTGGTCCCTGTGGGCCTTGTTCGGAAATTCACTATTACACCGGCAATGATCCTGATCATCAATCTGCGGAAAAAATAAATGCCGGCGATGCGGAATACATTGAGCTATGGAATCTAGTTTTTATTCAATACAATCGCGATCAGAATGGTGATTTGCATCCATTACCAAAAAAACATGTGGATACAGGCGCCGGACTGGAACGGATTGTAGCAGCGTTGCAGCAAAAGCAATCGAATTATGATACCGACCTGTTTATGCCGATTATTACCCGAATTGCAGAATTGACAGGCGTTTCCTATGATGAAAAAACCGGTATTTCTCATCGGGTTATTGCTGACCATATCCGCATGCTGACATTTTCAATTGCCGATGGCGGAATGCCATCAAATGACGGACGCGGTTACGTCATTCGCCGTATATTACGCAGAGCTGCGCGATTCGGGCGGATGCTGAATATGCATAAACCTTTCATTTACAAATTAGTCGATACAGTTTGTGAAGTTCTTGGAGATATCTATCCGGAAATTGTTGAACGTCATGAACATATCAAAAAAGTAATACGCTATGAAGAGCAATCTTTCGGAGAAACACTCGATAAAGGTCTCGACGTTTATCAGCGCATTATGGAAAATTTACAGACTCAGAAAAAAACTGAAATTTCCGGTCAGGATGTTTTTAAACTTTATGATACGTATGGATTTCCTGTTGATTTAACGCGATTGATGGCTGAGGATGATGGATTTACGGTTGATATTTCCGGATTTGATCAGGAAATGAGCAAACAGAAAGAACGGGCACGCTCGGCCCAGAATTTTAAAATAAGCACCGATGATTATAGTAGAGAATGGATCATTTTGTCTGAAGGTGATGATTCTGAATTTGTCGGATATGACCAAAACGCTGTCAGATCGATTGTGCGCAAATATGTTACTCAGGGTGAGCATCACCATTTAGTTCTGAATAAAACGCCGTTCTACGCAGAATCCGGCGGTGAAATCGGCGATACCGGAACTATCTCGAATGCTGATTTTACAGTCGAAGTCACCGATACCCTAAAAATCAATAATATGATCGTTCATATCGGAAATTTAATTTCCGGGCAAATCGGAAAGAATCCTGATGTCGAAGCCACGATTGATGTTGAACGAAGTAATTCAATCCGGGCAAATCACACGGCAACTCATTTGTTGCAGGCGGCCTTAAGAGAAGTGCTTGGTGATCATGTGCATCAGTCCGGTTCACTGGTAACGGCGGATCGGTTACGTTTTGAT
>CAZAKB010000092.1:0-12348 GCA_964485475.1 uncultured bacterium | reverse complement strand
GTGGGCCCCCGGGGATTTGAACCCCGAACCGACGGATTATGAGTCCGGCGCTCTAACCGTTGAGCTAGGGGCCCTTTTCAGAAAGCGGGTTAAGTTATTTTGTTTTACCCTATAATTCAAGAAAAAATAACGTTTATTACTTGTCAAACAACCATTGTGTTAGTGTAATAAATTCTGCAACGTTTAATGACTCTGCTCGTCGTGATAAATCAATCGGGCAGGTTCCTAAACTTTCAGTAATTAATTCAGATAGAGTATTTTTTAATGTTTTTCGCCGCTTGCTGAATGCCGTTCTGACTGTACGATGAAAATCGACTTTGAAATTATCACTGGAGCCTGGTTGAAATAATTGAATAGACAACATTGACGAATTCACGTCCGGTATCGGTCGAAACACTTTTGGTGAAACATCAAAGTCAATTCTGGGGCTTCCGTAAAACTGAGTTATAACAGATAGAATACCATACTCTTTAGTATTTGGTGTGGCGCAGATACGGCGGGCAATTTCACGCTGAACCAGAAAATGAATATCCTGTATAATATTGGCATTATCGAACATTTTAAACAGGAGGGGAGAACTGATATTGTACGGGATATTTCCAACGATCCGCAACTGCTTTTGGTTTTGAATCAATGAGGAGTAATCAAAGGTCAACGCATCCTGGTGATGGATTTTAACATTTGGATAATCGGAAACATGTGATTCAAGTTCTGGGAGTAAATCACCATCGATCTCAATGGCATGAATTGTGGATTCTGAATCGGCCAGAAACTTTGTCAATGCACCTTTGCCGGGGCCGATTTCAACAATAATATCCTGTTTTTGAGGATTAATTGAGTAAGTAATTTTTCTCAGAATGTTCGGATCAATCAGGAAATTTTGCCCGAATCGTTTTTTTGCGTAGGGTTTCATGAAGGCAAACTGAAAAAGCGCAGTGCATTTTGAGTGGTTGTAATTTCCACAGTCTCTAAGGAAATGTCCTTTACATTTGCGATCTGTTGGGCGATTAATGGTATATAAGCAGGTTCGTTAATTTTGCTTTTGTGCGGAACCGGCGTGATAAACGGTGCATCGGTTTCAAGCATTATCTGTTTTAATGGAATGGTTCGTAAGACCCTCTGGAGTTTTTTTGATCCGTACGTGATATTGCCAGTAAAGGAGAAATGTAAACTCATGCCCAGCATCTCATCTGCAAAATGTTCATCGCTTGAATAGCAATGCAAAACGCCGTTGTAATAATTATGATCTTTCAGAATTGTTTTAATATCGTCATCGGCACGTCGATTATGCAGTATTATCGGGTAATTCAATGATTTTGCAAGTTCAATTTGCTCTGATAAAAACGATTTCTGGTCTTCGTGTGTTGTTGTGTTCCAATAATAGTCTAAACCGATTTCACCAACAGCTACAACTTTCGGGTGTTGTAATAATTCAACTAACTGTTCTTTCCAGTCATGCCCAACCTTCAGAAGATCTGTCGGGTGGACACCAACCGCTGCAAATACTTCCGGAAATTCATCGGCAATTTCAACTGATTTTATTGATGATTCAATGTCTGTACCAATTGTGATGATTTTTCCGACATCGGCAACGACAGCGCGTTCGACTACTGCTTTTCGGTTTTCATACAATTCCGGTAAATTCAGGTGACAATGGGTATCAATATACATTATTTTTGGAATAATCAACCAACCGAAGCACCCGGTTCAATGTCATCGGAAGTTGTGATCAGTTGGAGTTGCTTGCCCTTTTTTGCAGCCAATAACATGCCGTTGCTTTCTATTCCTCTTATGGTGGCTGGCTGAAGATTCGCAACAACAACGATGGTTTTACCAATAAGTTGTTCCGGTGTATAATGTTCGGCAATTCCGGCAACGATCTGGCGGGTATCTGAGCCTGTATCGATCTGTAATTTCAGTAGTTTACTTGTTCCCTGAACTTTCTCGGCTTCCAGTATTTTTGCGGTTACCAGTTTCGCTTTAAAAAACTCATCAATTGAAATGAGATTCAGGTTATCTTCATTAATTTTCTTCTTATTATCAGAAACAGGCTTGTTGATGGCTGGCTGTATTCGTGGAAAAAGGATTGGGAAATCGCCCAATTTTTCACTGGTCTTTAAACTTCCCCATGAATTATTTTCACTATCTTGTGGAAATGCTGACAATATTTCGTTGATTTTGGTGGGCATAACCGGTTCGAGTAATTTTGCAGCAATACAAAAACCCTGAGCGGCAGTGTAGAGAACCGTCCCGGCGTGTTTCAGATCAGTTTTTACCAATTTCCATGGTGCATTCATTTCCATGTAACGATTAATAGAGCGAACATAGGCCATAATGGCTTCGATGGCTTCATTCAGGTGCATTTCACTAAAAAGACTTTCGATTTCTTTAGGAAGGTTTTTGCCATTTACCTGTAATTCCAATTCGCTGTTACCCGGATATATTTCTTTCGGAAATATATTATTAAAGTTTTTCCGAATCAACGTGGCGATCCGACTGGCTAAATTTCCAAAGTCGTTTGCCAGATCAGAATTGTACCGGGTAATGAACATTTCCTCACTAAAATTGGCGTCCTGCCCAATCACCATATCTCTGATAAGGTAGTACCGGACAGGGTCAACGCCGTATTTGTCAATCAAGTCGAGTGGTTTGACAATATTCTGCAGAGACTTTGACATCTTGGTTTCATCAACCATCCACCAGCCGTGGGCAAAGATCGTTTTTGGCATCGGAATACCAGCCGCTTTCATCATTGTCGGCCAGTAGACACAATGAGTCGTGACGATATCTTTGCCGATCAGGTGATAATCGGCCGGCCACCATCGATTAAATCGGTCTTCATCCTGTTTATAACCAATACCGGTAACATAGTTTAATAATGCATCGAACCAGACATAGGTCACAAAATTATTATCAAACGGTAACTCAATGCCCCAACTGAGACGGGATTTAGGGCGTGAAATACACAGATCTTCTAATGTACCTTTCAAAAAGCCCAAAACCTCGTTCTTGCGGCTTTCAGGCTGTATAAAATCCGGATTCTGAACGATATAGTTTACCAGCCAATCCTGGTATTTACTCATCCTGAAAAAATAGTTCTTTTCTTTTATGTATTCAGGTTCTTTCAAATGCTGCGGACATTTACCATCAACCAGTTCTTTTGTTGTGTAAAACCGTTCACACCCCACACAGTAATACCCCCCGTATTCATGTTCATAAATCTCGTCTTTGTCCCACAAATCCTGTAATACGTCCTGAACGGCTTTTTTATGAAAGTCGGAGGTTGTCCGCATGAAGAAATCGTAGGAAATTTCTAACTTTTCCCAGGCATTCTGAAAATGAAGTGCCATACGGTCGCACTGTTCCTGAGGATTGATTCCGGCTTCTTCCGCAGCCTGCTGGATTTTCTGACCGTGTTCATCAACACCAGTCAGGAAAAAAACTTCATCGCCCTGGGCACGATGATAGCGGGCGAGAACATCGGCGAGAATCGTTGTATAAGCATGCCCGATATGGGGCATGCCATTGACATAATAAATCGGAGTAGTTACATAAAAAGATTTTTTTGAATTCATTTTCAGGATTTGTTAATCGGTTTGATTGAGTACCTTGTAATTATTGTCAAATTCTTTCAGCGGGAATTCTTCGACTTCGTCGCTTTCGAACCTTATAGTAATTGTGCGTTGGAATATATCAATTTTTTCGATTGTCCCGTTTTGCTTATTAAAGGAAATTTTTGTCCCGTATGAGGGATATTTTTCTAAGAACTCTTTGTAGAAATCGTGTTCATAACGAAAACAGCATTTCAGTTTTCCACACAAGCCGGATATTTTTGTCGGATTCATCGGCAGGTTTTGTTCTTTGACGAGCTGCGTGCTGATCGGTTCAAAATCGTCTATAAATTGACGGCAGCAGACCGGTTCGCCACAGGGACCAATTCCACCAATCCTGCGAGCTTCTTCCCGGGTACTGATCTGACGCATTTCAATCCGGGTTTTATATTCTGCCGCAAGAATTTTTACCAGTTCTCTGAAATCAATTCGGTCATCGGCAGTGAAAAAGAAAATGATCTTTTTCCGATCAAGCCGGTACTCAACATCAATCAGTTTCATTGGCATGTGAAGTTCTTCGATTCGCTGCTGACAAAACTCATGGGCGATTTTCTGGCGTAATTTATTCTCATTGTTCTTTTCGAGGTCGTGGTGACTTGCTTTTCGAAGTATCGTTAATTTATCTTTGTCTGCCTCGGAAGCAATTTTTGAGTCAAGGTAGTTAATCGCAATACCAATATCTTCACCACGTTCTGCATCAACGATTAATGTATCATCGTTTTCGATGGGAAAATCCATATTGTTGCGAAATAATTCTCTGCGGCAACCCTGGAATTTAATTTTTACAAGTTTATCATCTCCGGACATTTATAATATCTTTCTTGAATTAAGTGATTGAAAAAGATTAAAAAACATGTTTAATAAAGCGACGTTAATATAGACATTGCGGTTTATGAAATCAATACAATTCTCGACGGAAGACAGGGCAAAATAGGGATCGAAATCAGGAAACGCATTTACAAATTTACCGATTTCATCCTGCAGATTTGAATGCACTAACTCTTCAGACTCCATTTGAGATTTTAACATAATTGCATCCCTGAACCAGAAAGAAACCGAAAGTAAAATCTGGTTAAACTGAATGCTGTCTTCCCGGTAAAGTGCGGACAAGGATTCCACATAATTGTAGATATTCTTTACATTCCAGACTGCAACGGCACGCATGATATCCAGGGTCATGGATTCAAATTTTTCAATATCGACGTCAACGAGATTTAATGCCTGATTCACATCGCTGGCACTGAGTCGAATAATCAGGTTTATATGGTCTTCCGGGACATTTTTAGTCAACAGGTAATCACGCAGATGATTCGGTGATAATGCTGGAAAAAACAGCGGTTGACAGCGTGATAAGATTGTAGGCAACATCGCATTTATATTGGAAGTGGAAAGAATAAACGTCGATTTTTCCGGTGGTTCTTCAAGAATTTTAAGAAATGCATTTGCTGCGGGTTCAGTGAGTAGATGTGCATCGAAAATAATAACGACTTTCCAGCCGGATTCCTGCGAGCGGAGATAGGTTTTTCGCTTGATTTCACGAATAAAATTGATCGGTATATGTTTGGCTTTCGGAACCGATATTTTTGAATAGGGATTTTGAGCTTTTTTCTGAATGATTTCCTGAATTTCTTCAATTTCGGCATTCGAGAACTTTTTGAATGGGTCCGAATCAGAACCCTGATCTTTACGAATTGGAATTGGATAAACCATTTCAAGATTACTGTGTTCGAGACAACGCATTTTTTTGCATGAATTGCAGGAACCACAGGGACTACCGGATTCCGAACCGCAATTCAGCATCGCTGCAAATTCAAGGGCAAATCCTTCCGAACCGCTGCCTTCCGGCCCATAGAAAAGATATGCATTACCTATACGTTTGTTTTTAATAACATTGCTTAAAAAATCAAGATTCTTTTTTTGATTTATCAATGGAAATAATGTCATGATCGGTTTGCCAGCCATTCTTCAGGATTAAGTTTTGTACGGTTACTCCAGATCTCAAAATGCAGCAATGCGCCGCTTAAGGAGCCAGAATCGCTGACTTCAGCGATAATTGTATTCCGGGTGATATATTCCTTTTCAAAAACAGTCACATTATCAATATGGGAATAGACAGTATAAAATCCCGAACCGTGGTCAATAATAATTGTATTGCCAAAACCGCGAATATAGGTAATCGTAGTTACAACACCGTCGAGAACTGCACGAACGGGTGTGCCTTTACTGACTTTAATATCAATACCGGAATTTTCAGTAATGGTTTTCAGAATCGGATGTTTCTGCATTCCGAACTTTGATACTATCTGTCCAGTGACAGGCCAGGACAGTTTACCGCGACTGTCAAGGAAAGGATTCACTGTGCGAACACCTGCCATCTGGCGCTGCCGCTCCAGTTCACGCTGAATTGTTTCCCGTTCCTTTTCAAGATTTCCAATTAAATTTGAAATTTCTTTTGCCGCTTTTTCTTCATCTTTAATTTGCGCGAGAAGATTATTCCGATCCTGTTTTGCCGCCTTTAATTGACGATCACGTTGTTTATTTTGGTTAGTTAGGGATCGTTGGTGGTTGGTTTTTTCCGAAATAATATTTTGCAGATCATTCAATTCTGCCATTAACTGCTCTTTTTTAGTACTAACTGCTGTTATATTCAGCCGGATGTTTGCAGCAGATTTTTTATCGATTTCAGAAATTGTACGCATGTATTTATATCGGTAGATTGCCTGGTTCAGTGATTGGGAAGTCAGAATAAGTTCCCAGTCATTAAAATCACCTTGTTTGTAAATATGAATTAACCGTCGGGCAAAGTTTTTCTTTAATGTTTCGAGATTCCCGGAAAGCCTTTCGATGGATTGACGGGTTTGTTCGATTTGTTGTTCTTTTTGTCTTTGTTCGCGATTTAATTGATTGATCAGTTTTGAAGTCAAACTGATTTCTCTCTCGGTTTTCTCAAGTCTGGATAAAATGGTTTGTTCTTTTGATTGGGCTTTTTTCAGTTCCAATTTATGGTTGGCAATTTCGTTGCGGATTTTCTGTAGTTCTTCAGATTTATAAATAATTTTCTTGTCAATCTCTTCTTGGGAATACGTGCATATCAACAGCGCTGATATGCAGAAGATTAAGAAAATAGTTCTAGAAAATGTTGCTTGATTCATAATTTTCATCAAAATAGTAATTGACCCTCCTAATTTCAAGATAATAAACAGGGACATCAATAATTTTATTTACTTGTACAAAAACAATTGTAAATTTATTCGTGACATATTAGGTTAGGTAAAAAAGGAAGAGTGAATTATGAGTAATCCAATATGGGAAGCAGTAGAATCCAGAAAGAGTAAGACTGCCGACGATATTTTCAAAGCCCTCAAAAATGTCCCGATATTTTCGGATTTGAATCCACGAGAAATGAATGAGATAGAAAAAATCATTCATCGCCGGGAATATAAAAAGGGTGAACCGATATTTCGGATGGGTGATCCGGGACTGGGCATGTACATTATCATCAAAGGATTAATTAATATCGTTGAAGAAGATGTGGATGGAAATACCACTACTTTGGCGGTACTGAAAGACGGCGCGTTTTTTGGTGATTTGGCATTACTTGACGAAGCGCCCCGATCAGCTTCGGCAATTGCAGATGATCACTGTGACATTCTGGGATTTTTTCGTCCTGATTTTCTGGATTTACTATACCGTAAGCCGAAACTCGGGATTAAAATTTTGTTTTCCCTATCAAAAATAATCGGTGAGCGCTTACGTCGTACAAATGAGCAGCTGGCCGTATTAAAGAAAAAATAAGGGTATCCATATGGATAATTATTCATATTTGCTATATAGTCAGATTCTGAAGCTGTTTTGGCGGGTGTTCCTTGCGATTGTTGGAGTTGCAGCGCTGATTGTGATATTTCCCTTCGTCAAGTCCGTCGTGGTTATGTTTGTCATTGCACTGCTGCTTGCGATGTTGCTGAATCCTGCAGTTGATTTTATGGAGAGCCGGGGTATTAATCGTGGTTTGGCAATAGTGTTCACGATGCTGTTGATTTTGAGTGCTATTGCATTTACTGTCAGCCTGATTATTCCTGGAATAATCAGCGCGGTTGAATCGTTGACCTCAAAACTGCAATCTGATGTCATTACCGATATAAATAAACGGGTGGAAGATTTTTTTGCGGTCAATTTCAACAACGCAGAACTGGCCCGGAATGTTACCAGTAAGGTAAATGAGTTCGGATTGAAATTACTCAGTAATATGGCAGAGTTTTTTAAGAGTGTCGGTTCATTTCTGGCTTCAGTGGCGATTGTGCCGTTTCTGACATTTTTCATTATCAAGGACATGCGCATATTTAAACGCAGCCTGATTGCTCAGATTCCTAATAAATATTTTGAGATGTCGCTGAATATTCTTCAAAAAGTAGGTAACCAGGTCAGTAAATACATTCAGGGGCAAGCAACCGATGCATTTATCGTGGGTTGTTTATCAGTCCTTGGCTTGTTTATTATTAACCTGGTGTTTGACAATCCGATTTCACAATTTGTTTTTATCGGAATGATTGCCGGAGTAGCAAATCTGATTCCCTACCTTGGTCCGATTGTTGGAGCTGTTCCCGCGTTATTGATTACTGTTATCAGTAATCCTCCCAATCTTGGAATTGTATTGCTTTGGATTGTCATTACATTCGTTTTGGTCCAGGTGATTGATAACTCCTTTGTTTCTCCAATGGTTGTTTCGAAAAGTGTCAATATGCATCCGCTAACGGTTGTAGTTGTTGTGATCATCGGGGGTAATCTGGCCGGGGCTGTCGGAATGTTGTTTGCCGTACCGGTGACTGGTATTATTAAAGTGACCTCTGCAGAAGTTTTATGGGGCCTGAAAAATTATAAATTAAAATAAACTCTTTTGTTGCTGTACCATAAATTACTATTATACAAGAAGAATACAGCAATTATTGTGTGATAAATGAACGATACCAACCATGCAATCCGTACAAACTAAACGAAATATAATCGATCAGATTGTAGTTCTGGTACTATTCTTAAGTGTATTGTCGCTGTTTCTGGAATATGGTATCCATCAAACCAGAGCCATCTTCTGGATTACTAATATTCTCGATTATTTCATCATAATTCTTTTTGTAAGCGAAACTGCTATTCGAATCAGCAGAGCCGAAAGAAAAATCAGTTATATTAGAAATAACCTGTTTGATTTATTACTGCTTTCTGTCATTCTGACACTGTTTATTTATACACGTTATATGCGCTATATACTAGGCTCTGCAGACGTAAGCCGATTATCGACCAATATCATCTTGATTCGTAATGCATTTAACATTCTGAAAATACTGGGTCGTGTGAAGCGGCTGAACGCATACATTAAGTCCGTATCGAGTCATCCGGCTCAGACAATTGCATTCAGCTTTATTATTATTATTTTGCTTGGCACAATATTTTTGATGCTTTCGATATCTACCGCGGATAATTCCAGGCTTGGATTTGTGAATTCACTATTTACCGCAACATCAGCTGTATGCGTTACAGGATTGATTGTTGTTGATACCGCAACAAAATTTTCACTGTTTGGCAAAATCACGATTATGGTTCTAATCCAGATTGGTGGTCTTGGAATCATGATATTGTCCTATTTTGGTGCATTTGTCATCGGGAAACGGATATCCATCGAAGAAAAATTAGCGTTGTCCTATTTGCTTAATGAACAGGATATGCAGAAAATTTCAACATCTTTAATGAGGATCATCTTCATTACTTTCGGGATTGAACTGGTGGGGGCATTGATACTTTATGGAAATTTTAACGACCTCTATGGTGATTCTGGAGAGGCAGTATTTTATTCGGTATTTCATGCGGTTTCAGCCTTTTGTAACGCCGGATTTGCATTGTTCACTGACAGTCTCGAATCCTTTAAAAGTGATATTGCCATGAATTTTACAATTGCCGGATTAATTATTACCGGCGGAATCAGTTTTTCTGTTATTTTTAACCTGATTGAAAATTTTAAAACGAATGTCGAGACCAATGTTTTCAGCCGCCGGATCCGAAAATCCAGGTTGACCCTGAACACTAAAATTGTTCTGATAATGACAGTAATCCTGATTTTCAGTGGGATGTTATTTGTGTACGGAATCGAGCATAAAGGGAATCTTGTTCAGCATGACTTAAAAACCCAGTACCTGGCATCGTTTTTTCAATCGGTGACATTGAGAACAGCCGGATTTAATACAATTAATTTTGCGACATTAAGAGTCCCAACATTGTTGATTATGATCCTGTTTATGTTTATCGGTGGTGCATCAGGATCGACGGCAGGCGGTGTTAAAGTGAATACGGTTTCGGTGATATTTGCCTATCTTAAATCGGTTTTGTATAATCGTAAAGAAACAACCATGCTAAACAATTTTTTATCAAAAAGTATCATCAATAAATCATTTCTTATCATGCTTCTGGCGTTGAGTGTTGTATTTGCCGGGACATTCATTTTAAGTTTGCTGGAGCCTTTTCCATTTGAACATATTTTATTTGAAGTGGTTTCTGCATTCGGGACCGTTGGACTTTCGACCGGAATTACAGGTAGTTTATGTATCATGAGTAAAATCACCATTATAATCCTGATGTTTATTGGCCGACTGGGACCGATGACACTAATCATTGCATTGTCACAAAATCCCGAGCAGGTCAGAGTAAAATATCCGGAAGGAAATATTTTAATCGGGTAATCCCGAAGTAAGGAGGAATAGATGGCCAAAGAAAAAGTGTTTGGAGTGTTCGGTCTGGGGACCTTTGGTCTGGAAGTGTGTCGGGTCATTTCTGAAAAAGGAGGGAAGGTTATCGCTGTTGACTTTCAGACAGAACTGATTGAAAAAGTAAAAAATATGGTCACGCAGGCGGTTCTGATTGACAGTACTGATGAACAATCGTTGAAAAATGCTCCAATTGAGGATATCGACGTGGCTGTGGTCGGAATTGGTCAAAATATTGAATCCAGTATTTTGACAACAGCGGTATTAAAAAATCTCGGTGTACCCTATATTATTTCCCGCGCTATCTCCGATATTCACGGCCAGGTATTGAAGCAGGTTGGCGCCACTGAGATAATCAACATTGAGATTGAACAGGGAAAGCGGATTGCCAGTAAACTAATCTCTCCGGATATCATCGATAAAGTATATATCGGGCAAAATCAGATTTTGGCCGAAGTCATGTGCTCGAAAAGCATGATCGGAAAATCTATCATGGTCCTTGATTTGAGAAAAAAACTCAATATAAATATTATTTCAGTGAAACATACAAGTACCAAGATTGATGAAATGGGCAATCCGGTTGTTGAAAACAATGTTGATTTTCCGGCACCATCAACAATAATCCAGAAAGACGACATTCTGGTGGTTGTCGGACGGGAAAAAGACGTCGATAAATTAAAGGACATTTAATGTTTTTAATATCCAAATTCCGCGTATATTTGCTATACATATTTGCGGTTGTGGCTTTTCTGGTAATCGGAATTCACGGCTACCTGACCTTTTCTGAGATTGAAGTCGGAAACGTACTGTCGCTGAAATATTTTGCTGAGAATTTTATCTATTATGTCATCGTACTTCTGATTGTTCTGACAATTATGTTTGTATCGATGCTGGTAAAAAGTAAAAATATTTTTAAAGAACTTGAAAAGGTAATTGAGCTTGTCCGACAGGGAAAATATTCCAGTGGTACACAATTAAAAAAACTGGGACGATTGGGTGGTAAAATCATTGAAATTAATACCCATTTGAATTCGTTGAATGAGATGAAGTCCTTGAAAATCAGCAGCATGTCCAATATAGTTAACTTTCTGCTTGATAAGGCAGGAACCCCAATGTTATTGTTGGATGCCCAGGGAATGATCATAAAAATCAGTCAATATCTGGTTGAACAAATGGGGATCGGTGAAAAGGATTTGATCAACGAGTATGCTGAAAACATTTTTGATAAATTTAATTATTCAACTGTAATGATTGAACTGCGCAAATCCAAATATATTACAATACAAAGTCCATTGATGGTCCAATCATTTGAAAAACCGATTAACGTCAATATTGTCATTTTTCCGATCATGAATTATAAAAATGAAATTTCAAACAGTATTTGTACAATTATTACAAAAGAAGAATTCTCAAAGTATGAGATCGTAAAACAGGAAGTCAAGTCCTTAGTGGATGTACCAAAGATTCCAAAGGAAATGCAGGACCTGCCGCTTTTTAAACGTTTTAAAGATATGTTTCATCAACAAGAGAGGTAAAAAATGAAGATTATGCGAAAACGGTCCAAAAGACCCGGGTTGCCACCGGGGACTCTCGTCTATGTAGGTGACAATAAACATGTTAAATCCTCTATTAAAATATTTGACTATAATGCCGATAGCATTACTGAAACAGATATCAAAAATCCGGATGAATTGGCAACCTGTCTGGCAGATAATACAGTGAGTTGGATAAATATTACCGGACTGAATGATTTGGAACTGATTGAAAAGATAGGGAATATATTTGATATTCACCCATTGGTTATGGAAGATATTGTCAATACAGATCATCGTCCAAAATTCGAAGAATATGATGAGTATTACTACAGTATTGTAAAAATGCTGACCTGGGATGAGAAAAATGCTGAGATGAACAGTGAACAGGTGAGTTTTATACTCGGTAAGAATTATCTGATAACCTTTCAGGAAATTGAAGGTGATGTGTTTGAT
>CAZAKB010000091.1:0-12477 GCA_964485475.1 uncultured bacterium | reverse complement strand
GAATAGCCGGTAAATACAATCTTATCCCACGATTGGCCAAAATCAAACTGATAAGGTGTAAACGAACGCTCTTCCAGCAATTCCTCATAGGAATGCTTGGTTGTGCCTCTCGGCAACATCGAGTTTGTAAATATACGAATCCCGGGATTTGCCTCGTCCTCCAGCAGGCGGCCGGTTTCAATGTAGCCCATAATGTAAACGGTCGGAAAATCGTGGTTCTCGATCATGTACACCGGCACACCGTTATCCAGTTTAAAGGAATCCACCAGGCTGGCGATCGGGTTAGGAGCAAGTGTTTCGTTCAAACGGGGTTTATACAACTCCCGTACATCTTCACGATTGCCAAATAGTTTTGAAAACAGACCACTCTTCGATCCGCTGACATCAATGTCAATTTCCGGTTCAGCCGGGCTTTCACTGCCATGTGTAATATCTTCAACTTCCCCATCATCCCCTGATTTTAGATCGCTGCCGGCAACATTCGCGCCGGAATCAGGCATCGAATAACAGACAACCAATTTGTCTTCATCAAAGTAATGGTTAGCCACGCGCATAATATCATCCTGGGTCACAGCCGTGACCATGTCATCCCACTGATTAATGTGTTTCCAGCTGACATAATTATCATAAGTAGCAATACGATCACCCACTTCGCTGATATACTGATCGCCGGTCATTTCACTGAAGGCCAGCTTGTTCTTGATTTTTTGCAGGTCGTAATCGGCAACGGGAGTGTTCTTCAGGCTGTCAATTTCTTCCCAGATAATGGCTTCAACGTCCTCCAGAGATGCATCGGGCAACAGGCTGGCGTAAATCGAAAAAGGGCGCGGGTCTTTGCTGAAACCGAGCCCGCCGCCGGTGCTTTTACAGAGTTTTTCCTGGCGTACCAGACGTTTGTTCAAACGGGAAGTAGCGCTGCGTGAACAGAATATATTTCCTAACACATAAAGGGCAGGGCCGTCATCCTGAAAACGGGTAGGCACTGCAAAATACATAGAGATACTCTCATTCAGAATATCCGGATGTTTGAATTCAAGAATTTTTTTACCTTCCTGAGCTACATCAAAAAACCGTGGATTTTCCAGTGCCGGTCCATGGGACGCTTTCCCGAAATATTTCTCAACTGTTTTGAGCATCTCTTCAGTATCAAAATCACCGGTCAATACCAGGGTAGCGTTATTCGGCGTATAATACTTTTTATAGTGGGCATATGCCTGATCGCGTGTGATATTCTCTATGTCTTCCATCCAGCCAATAACCGGATTACGATAGGGATGACTTTTATATAAAAGCGTATTCAACTCTTCCCGTTTTTTTCCATCGGCATTATTTTCGGTTCGCTGTTTTCGTTCTTCCATGATAACTTTGATTTCCGATGCAAATTCTGCGGGATCAAAATCACACTTGTACATCCGCTGAGATTCAATATCAAATGCCAGTTCAATTTTATTTTTAGGTAACAGTTCATAATAGACGGTGATATCATTGGAGGTATACGCATTAAACACACCACCGTTGGCCGAAATCAATTCCGCAATAGTGCCTTTGGGAAATCGTTTTGTACCTTTGAACATCATATGCTCGACGATATGAGAAATGCCGGTTTGATTGTGGGATTCGTATTTTGAACCGATATTGTAAGTCAACCGGGAATATATGACTGGCGCGGTGTGCATTTCATAGGTTATCACCCGCAATCCATTTCCCAAAATATGTTCGTTTACTTTCGAATCATCAATTCCAAACAGCTGCAGTGAAAGCAGTCCCGTCAGTAAAATCCCGGTCCGTACAAAATTTCTAATGTTCATCCAGTGCGATTCCTTAATTATTAAAGTATTTGTTTTGGTATTCATGTAACTAATGTTTTCAATCATTATGCCAAACCGTTGACACCTCTTATTCAAGACGAGAGTCGTGGAAAAGCCACAAAAAGTGGAACACTATTGCCCGACAATAATGTCGGGGCACGCGACATTATTGTCGCGACACATCTGTTTTTCAGCTATCTGTAATCAACGACTAATCCAATATTACCCTTGAGTATTGGAAATCAATAGTCATTGGAATATTGGTATGGCACTGCATTTGCTTGAATTCATGCAGTAATTAAAACCTCGACAAAATGATTACACGATCTTTTGAAAATCAGAACACATCAAAAAAAAACTGAGAGTGAAAATGGAAAATGTTATTGAATGCGTAAATCTCACGCATAGCTATGGTAACAAATTAATCTACAAAGACCTGAACTTTTCGGTCCAGAAGGGTAAAATATTCGGAATTCTGGGTAAGAACGGCATGGGTAAAACCACGACCATCAACATCCTGATGGGATTTCTCCGGCCAACCGGTGGAAATTGCTACGTTTTGGGCGAAGAATCGCACAATCTTGCACCCAAAACCCGGGCAAAAATTGGTCTGTTGTTTGAAGGCCACGTCTGTTATGAATTTATGACCGTAGCCCAGATTGAAAAATTCTACAGCCAATTTTTCCCCAACTGGCGTAAAGATCTTTATTTCGGTCTGATTGATCGGCTTGGCGTTACCTATGACCACAAAATTTCCAATATGTCCTGCGGGCAACGGTCACAGGTCGCCTTAGGACTGATCATGGCCCAGGACCCGGAGCTGATGATCCTTGACGATTACTCTATGGGGCTCGATGCCGGTTATCGCATGCTGTTTATCGACTACCTGATTGATTATGTCCGAGAAAATAATAAAACCGTTTTTATGACCTCCCACATCATCCAGGACCTCGAACAGATTATTGACGATGCTATTATTATGGGACGCCAGAAAATCATCTTACAAATGCCGATTAAAGAATTTTTAGGTTCTTTTCATCAGTATCATTTCAGTGTGGACGGACGACTTCCCGATCTGGATTTCGATGATACTGTGGCCAACTGGGAAAGCCTCAAAAATCATTACACCGTTTATTCATTCAAATCTGAAAAGGATGTTAAAAATTATATGAGCAACAAAAGCGTCTCAATTCAGGATTTCCATGAAACATCCATGAATCTCGAGCATGCATTCATCGGATTAACGGGAAAATATTAGGAGAATTCAATATGTTTAAAGCAATATTATATAAAGAGTGGCTAAAAATCCGCTGGGTTGTGCTGGGATCAATCCTTGCCGTTCTTGGATTCCTGGTCTATATCGGTCTGAATGTGCGCCAATATTTTGAAATGAACGATCCAATTAATGTCTGGATTTTCTTTGTTCAGCAAAAAGTTCTCTACTATTCCATATTAAAATATATCCCGGTATTTATCGCAATTATTCTGGCGGTCGTCCAATTTGTACCGGAAATGGTGAAAAAGCGTTATCGGTTGACATTTCACCTGCCTTTCAGCGAAACAAAATCACTGTTCATCATGTCCTTTATCGGAATGGGGCATATCCTGCTTGTTTCAGTAATACTTTTGCTTGGTTTAACTATTATCGGATCAATCTATTTTCCGGTAGAATTAACGGCCAGTTCACTGGTTAGTGTATTGCCCTGGTTACTTGCCGGATTCGCCAGCTACCTGACAACATCAGCAGTCGTTCTCGATCCCTCCTGGAAATATCGGGTACTGTTTGTATTATTTTTGACGCCCTTCATACAGAGTTTATTCCTGGAACAAGGCTACTACGAATATAAATACTCAATCGTGTTTTTTTTCCTTATCTCACTTCTGTTTGGAATTATCATACTGTTCCCGGGGTACCGTTTACGGAAAGGAAGCGTAAAATGAACGCAAAATTATCACGCTATTCAATAATTATTTTAATTACAATCTCTCTGTCAATTCTACTGCCTAATTTATACTGGATGATTTTCGACAAACCCCTTCGAACACCACAAATCTCATACAGTCCGATTATCAAAGATTTTGTGTATTCGCAAACCAATGATAACAATCGTGATGAAAAAACTTACAGAGACAATCAGGGTAATTCCTACGACAGGAAGAGTTATGAGGCGTTGTTGCCATTTTCATTCTATTATAACCTGGACAAATGGGGTATTCTTCCCGACAGTATTGACGGTATCCCGGTGAACATATCATATATCCGTCGGAATTCTCAATTTGTCCGAATTCGAAGTGTCTATTTTCACACCCCAATGATTCAATTGAATCCGCTTTTTGAATCCCAGTCGGACTTTACTCGTCTGGAAATGCCAAATGAACTGTTCCGCATTTCCGACAAACTTGAATTTCTGAACGCAAGGTCCAACAGTGTCGTAGATTCGCTATCGGAACTTTATAATCAGGCAATGACTGAACAGGAATTCCAATTCCCGGCCAAATATATTGCCGGTAATCCGACCACCCGGAAGGCCTTTGATGAAGGCTACTTCATTATCGATGCCACAAACACTGTTTTTCACCTGAAGCAGATTAAAGGAAAACCTTACTGTGTCCGGACAAATATACCAACAGATCTGAATATTCGCTACATCACCGTTCAGGAAAATTCCCGTCGGGAATTCTATGCTATCATGGTTACGTTGGAAAATGATCTCTATTTGATCAGCTACGACGACTATAAACTAATTCGTCTTCCCATTGACGATTTTATTGCCGACGAAATGGATCTGATGTTCTATATTGATCCGATTTACCGGACATTCAAATATTACAGCGATAAGGAACTCAAATGCATCGTAACCGATCATGATTACAATGTTATTGACACCTACCAAACCAGTTGGACCCCGAAGACAGAATGGGTTAGCAGCAAAATCGCTGCATCAATTTTCCCCTTTCAGGCGGAGCGGGAGAATGCCCGGACCGACTATATTCTCTTTAATCTGAAGTTCAGTGGCTGGTTGGCACTGATTGGCATATTCCTCGCCCTTGGTATCACCATTTTTGTAAAAGTACGGATTCATGGTGAAAACTTGAAAGAAAACTGGTTTGATCTGCTGATTGTGGCGGTAACAGGCTTATACGGCGCTTTGGCCGTACTGCTCATCCGACCGGAACCCTGGGACTAAATTTTCCAATTAACGTCTCCTTTCGTGACGCTACCGGACAGCACGTTTCTCCTCGCTGTCCGGTTTTTCTTTAATCGAGATTTAACTTCATTATTTTTTTAGTCACCACTATATTTAAAGGTATAAGTAATTGAAGAGTCTCTTGAAAACACAATTAACACGCTATAAAAACATCATCTCCACCAGAACACTGATTTCGGTGTTTATTATCCTGTTCCTGATTCTTAGCGCATCAGCTGTTCTCGATTACTTCTCCCGCCGCCGTTCAGTTATCGAGAACATGATCCATTTTTCACAGATGCTGGCAAATACAGTTAACAAATCTACAAGAAATTCCATCGTCAGTGATACAATATTAAAGCAATATCTTAATAAATGGTTAAGTTCAGAACTACATGTTCTGGACAATTACGAAATTTCCCGAAAGATCGATAACGGTTACCTGCAGGAATTTTGCAACAAAGAAAGAATTTTTAATCTGAACATTTACTCTCAATCCGGAGCACGAATTAACTACAGCAACCCGGATCGCCAATGTACCAATATCGATTCGCTACTCACGCCGATCCTGCAGGGTAATGAAGAGGATATTGTCCTTGGCATTCATCCGTTTGAAAATCTGGATGATGATGGATATTTTATTGCTATTGCACGGAGCCGTGGCGGCGCCATTGTTGGTTCATTCAGAGCCTCAAGATTTTCCGCACTTCGGAATATTATTGGGATTGAACAATATTTAAACAATATCGTGTCAGATTCATCGATCATTTATATCGCTATCCAGGACTCAAATGGTATTACTACTCAAACAGAGACATTAGATACACTGTCACAATTTTCAGAAGATACGTTGCTTGCCAAAATAAAAGAACACGGCCAATTTCGCTGGCGGACAATAAATTATAATGACACACAAATATTCGAAGCATTGACACCATTAATCGTGATTGGAAAATTTAGAGGTATTATTCGTATAGGCCTGGATTATTCGCCGGTTATCAACATGCAAAAAATCGTTCTTCGCCAGGTTCTGATTCGTTTAATTGTACTGCTAATCATTAGTTTTATTTTGTTTTCCTATTCAATATCCATTCAAAACATTCAATTGCTGGAAAAAGAGAAGCAGAAAATCACCAACGAGGTTTATATCCTTCAACACGATTTACGACAGAAGGAAAAAATGAGCGCCGTTGGCGAACTTGCGGCTGGAATCGCCCATGAAATTCGCAATCCTCTCGGCGCTATTTCCATGACCGTTCAACGGCTGGCCCGGGAATTCAAACCAATCGACGGAGAAGCGGAGCAAAAACGTCTGTTTGATATCATCCGTAAAGAAATTGATCACATTAGTTCGTCAATTAAAAACCTGTTGCAATTTTCAAAACCGGCACCATTGCAGATGTCCCCAAACCGGCTAGATAAAATCATCGACAAAATCGTCGATCTCTATCGCAATAAAACCGCTGATGCCGGGATTACGCTCAACTGGCAGAACCACATTAACGTCAAAACAATCATCGATCCGGTCAAAATTGAAGAATGTCTGATCAATATTCTTGAAAACGCAATCACATCTACTCCTCCTAAGGGAAATATTGAAATTGGTTTAAAGACGACAACCCATGAAATAATCATTTCGGTTAAAGATACCGGTAGCGGAATCTCACAAGAAAACCTCTCTAAAATATTTAATTTGTACTTCACCACAAAATCTAATGGAACGGGGCTGGGACTTGCCCATGCAAATCAGATTATTTCTGAACATGGCGGCAAGATTCGAGTTGACAGCCAGGAAAATAAAGGGACAACTTTCACAATTATTCTACCCAATAATCATGCAAACTAACAAAATGACTCTATCAGTATTACTCATTGATGATGATGCATCCCATCGGGAAGTGCTCGGTGGATTCCTGGATAAGCTCGGTTGCCAGGTCGACAGTCATGAATCTGGAGAAAAAGGAATTGCCGCTTTAAAAAACCGCTATGTCGATATCGTCATTACCGATTTTCGCATGCCCGGCATGAATGGTCTTGACGTATTGAAACAGGTCAAAGACATTAGTTCCGAAATCCAGGTAATCATTCTGACGGCATACGGAACCATTGAAGATTCCGTTGAAGCCATGAAGCATGGCGCCTGGGATTATCTGTCCAAACCAGTCGATCTCGACGAGCTGGAATTAAAATTAAAAAAAGTCGCTGAGCACAACATCCTGAAAAAAGAAAATGAAATCCTGCATTTCCAACAGCCGCAAGAAAATGTCGTTTCCGATATCGTTTATAAAAGTAAACAGATGGAAAAAGTGCTCAACTTGGTTGCCCGGGTCAGTAACAGTCAGTCGGCGATTCTGATTTTGGGTGAAAGCGGAACCGGCAAAGAGATGGTCGCAAAAGCCATTCACCAGACATCTCCCCGCAAAAACAAACCTTTCGTGGTAACGAACTGCGCAGCCATTCCGGAGACCCTGTTTGAAAGCGAACTCTTTGGACGGGAAAAAGGGGCCTATACCGGTGCTTATGAAAGTTTTAAAGGCCGCTTTGAAATCGCCGACGGTGGGACTTTGTTTCTTGATGAAGTCGCTGATATTCCCTTTAACATCCAGGTCAAGCTCCTTCGCTTTATCCAGGAAAAGGAATTTCAGCGTTTGGGTTCGACACAGGTTATTAAATCCGATGTCCGGATTATATCCGCCACCAATTTTGATATTGAACAAATGGTTAAAGAAAATAAATTCCGGGCCGACTTGTATTTTCGATTAAATGTCATCCCTATCGAAGTTCCGCCTTTGCGTAAACGCCGTGAAGACATTCCACTTCTCGTTAATCACTTTATTTTCAAGCATTCGCAGATAAATAAAAGCCGGGCCAAAGAAATTTCCTCGGAAGGACTTGATCTGCTGATACGCTATGATTATCCGGGCAATGTCCGGGAGTTGGAGAACATTATCGAGAGAGCTGTGATTTTAGCCCGGGGCTCAATCATTACCCGGGAAGATCTGCCCCTGGACAGCAGCGTGAGCATCGGCGCATCCCTTTCCAAAAGTCTGCCGGACCAAGTCGAGGAGCTGGAAATAACATTGATCCGGAAAGCGCTTCATCAATCCAACGGAATCCAGGCCAAAGCCGCCGAACTGCTGGGTATTACCGACAGAATGCTGAGGTATAAGCTGATGAAATACAATATTCAGAAATGATATCTGAGTACAAAGATACCAGACTCGAGAGTTAAGAATCTATAAAAAGTCTGATACTGCGTTTATTGAGCCAGTTTGTCCTTGAGAAAATTTAAAACCATGTCTTTGGAAATACGGATCTGCTCCAGTGTATCCCGGTCGCGTACCGTCACTGTTCCATCTTCGAGGGTCTGTGAGTCCACCGTAATGCCGTAGGGCGTTCCGGCTTCGTCCTGACGACGATAGCGACGCCCAATCGAACCGCCCTGATCATAAAATGTATTCATATATTTCTTTGTAGCGTGGTAAATCGCCATAGCAATATCGGGCATACCGTCGCGGTTAACAAGCGGCAAAATCGCAGCTTTAATCGGAGCCAGTTTCGGATCCAGATGTAACACGATCCGGGTGTCTTTTTCCATTTCCTGTTCTTCATAAGCATCTACCAGACAGGTCAAAAGGGTACGGTCTACTCCGGCAGAGGTTTCAATGATATAAGGCAGAAAGCGCTCACGGTTTACATCATCAAAATAGGTTAAATCTTTTCCCGAATATTCCTGGTGTCTGGAAAGGTCAAAATCCGTTCGGTTATGGACGCCTTCCAGCTCTTTCCAACCAATAGGAAATTCATATTCAATATCAAATGCCGCTTTGGCGTAGTGGGCCAGTTCATTGGGACCATGCTGATGAAAACGTAGCTTATCCTTATTGATTCCCATTCGGTCATAAAAAGCGATTCGTTTCTGTTTCCACTCCTCAAAATAGTCATCATCATCACCGGGTTTCACGAAAAACTGCATTTCCATCTGCTCAAATTCCCGAGTGCGGAAAATAAAATTGCCCGGTGTGATCTCATTCCGGAAGGCTTTCCCGATCTGGGCAATCCCAAAGGGGATTTTCAGACGGGAAGAATCCATGACGTTTTTATAATTGACATAAATTCCCTGCGCGGTTTCCGGTCGCAGATAGATCACCGAGGCATTCTCCTCAACAGCGCCCATGTGGGTTTTGAACATCAAATTAAATTGACGGGGTTCGGTCAACGATCCTTTGGTCCCGCAAGCCGGACACTGTTTGATTGCCAGTTTCTCCGGTGAAATTTCATCCTCACGAAAACGATTTTTACACTGTTTGCAATCCACCAGTGGATCGGTAAAACCTTCGACGTGTCCGGAGGCTTCCCAAACCTTGGGATGCATCAAAATGGCAGCGTCCAGACCAACGATGTTGTCATGTTCATAAACCATTGCCTGCCACCAGACATCTTTAACATTCTTTTTCAGTTCCACGCCCAGCGGACCATAATCGTAGCAGGCATTCAGCTTGCCGTAAATCTCACTGGACTGATAAATATATCCTCGCCGTTTGCACAGAGAAACGATTTTATCCATAGTTACAGTTGCCATAAATTCCTCCGAATACAGTATTTCATCTGTTTTATAGTATGATTTTATTCGTTGTCTTCAAATTCGGTTTTGCATTTCGGACAGAAAATCACCGTCCCATTGCCGCGGGTTTCTTTTCGTTCCAATATCCCATAGCCACAATTCGTACAAACTTTTGCCAACGGTTCATTCCAGGTTGCGAATTTACAATTGGGATAGCTGCTGCAGCCGTAGAATGTTTTGCCCCGGCCGGTTTTCTTCTCGACAAGTTTCCCGCCACAATCGGCTTCCGGACAGTTAATGTTCAACGTAAAAGGCTCGGTGGTTTTGCATTTGGGATAATTGGAGCAAGCCCAGAATTTCCCATACCGCCCCTGTTTGACAATCATCTGACCGCTGCATTTCGGGCAAGTTTTATCGGGCAAATTTTCAAGGGTATGATCTTCTCCCAGCGGACGTGTATTCCGGCATTCCGGAAAACCGGAACAGGCCAGAAATTTTCCGTTACGGCTCCATTTGATCACCATGGATTTACCACAGCGATCACATTTTTCATCGGTAACTTCCTGGAGATTTTCTTTTATCTGTTTTTTAAGACTATCAAATTTTCCCAGGGATTTTTCAAAAGGAACATAAAACTCACGAATAACTTCCAGCCAGTCTTTTTTGTTTCCTTCAATATTGTCCAGTTCTTCTTCCATCAAAGCCGTGAACTTGACATTGAAAATCTCCGGCATATTCTCGGTCAGCAGTAAATTAACCGTTCGGCCCAGCTCGGTTGGTTGCAAAAATCCTTTTTCCCGTTCCACGTACTTTCGGGTCAATATCGTAGACAGAATAGATGCATAGGTACTTGGCCGGCCAATTTCCAGATTGTCCAACTCTTTAATTAATGTGCCTTCATTGAAGCGAATGGGCGGTTCGGTGAATTTTTGTTCCGGGTTGAGTTTTAAAAGTTGCATGGTTTCACCCTGAACGATTTCCAGAGGCAATTTCGGCGACCCGTTTTCCTTCGCCTCATCTCGCCAAGCTCGCAGATAGCCATCAAACAACAGATCGGTACTGCTTGCCCGAAACAGATAATTTTTAGCCGCCACATCGACATTACGCTGTTTATACCGGGCTGGTGCCATTTGACAGGCCGCAAATCGGTTCCAGATTAAACGGTAAACCTTTTTCTGGTCCGGTGATAAATACTGATCGATAGCCTCGTGTGAAAGATCAAAACGTGTCGGCCGGATACCTTCATGGGCATCCTGGACATTCTTTTTCTTGGTCTTAAAAAAACGCGGATTAGCGGGTAAATAATCTGCCCCGTACTGGTGTTTGATAAATTCACGGACGCCGGTGATAGCATCTTTTGAAATTCTGACTGAATCTGTTCGCATATAGGTAATCAAACCCACCAGATCACCGCCAATATCAACACCTTCATACAATTGCTGAGCAATCCGCATGGTTTTAGCCGGTGGAAAGCGGAAACGCTTCGTAGCATCCTGTTGCAATGTACTCGTAATAAATGGTGGCGATGGGGATTTGGACAGCTCTTTTTCTTCGATAGAATGAACAGAGAACGGGACACCCTTCAACGCTTCGAGATGTTTATCAACCTCAATTCGGTTCGATATCACCGGTTTTTTATTGTCAATTTTTATACACTTGGCGGTAAATATTTCTTTATGTTCAGTTTCAAAATCTGCACTCAAATCCCAGTATTCACGTGGTACAAAAGCGACAATTACCGCTTCCCGTTCGCAAATAATGCGCAGGGCCACCGACTGAACCCGGCCGGCGCTGAGTCCCCGGTACAGAGTCTTCCACAAAAAAGGACTGACCTGATAACCAACCAGGCGATCCACGATCCGGCGGGCCTGTTGGGCGTTGACGAGACTTATATCAATTTTACGTGGATGTTTAATTCCGTATTGAACACCATTGTAGGTAATTTCATTGAACAGCACTCGCAAAATCTGACTGTCAGGGACTTTTAGTGAATTGGCAATATGCCAGGCAATCGCCTCCCCTTCACGGTCAGGATCAGGAGCCAGATAGATTGTCTCGGCGGATTGAGCGGCTGTTTTGAGTTGCTGGATAATTTTTGTTTTCCCAGCTATGGTCACATATTTCGGTTTAAAATCTTTTTTAATATCGATCCCAAGTTCCTTTTCCGGCAAGTCCTTGATGTGACCTACCGAAGCGAGCACCTGAAAATCTTTTCCCAGATATTTCTTGATTGTCCGGGCTTTTGATGGAGATTCTACAATTAATAAATTCTTACTCATAATTCCTTTCTTTCGACGGCAGGAATTTACAAAGTATATCCAGAATTCCAATGATTTTTACAGGATAAAACAAGAAACCTTGCGAAGGTAGAGCCTCTCCCGATTCAATCAGGAAACCTTCACAAGGTTATTTCCAGATAAAAGGCGAGTTATTTCCGCAACGCCGCCTTCGTAAACTGGTACTCCGGAATGTCCACATTGAAATCAATAGCATCAATGATATATTCCGTCCCATCGCCCCGTGACAGCATGTCCTTGAATATCATCCGTTTCGGCAGCCAGCGCCCATCTTGTTGAAACACATCCAGAATTTCTGTTTTTTTCAACAATTTTCCACTTCGGGCAAACCGTTCTTCCTTTAATGGAAGCCAGCGTTCGGCGTCCACCCAGATTTTACGTGAAAAATAGGCAACATCATCCACGGTGGCTGTCAATTCTAACACCCAGCAATCACGGTCGTTATATTTTTCCTTCTCAAGAACCTTGGCGGCATACTTTTGTCGTAATTCATCACTTTCCATCATATCTTCATAGGAAAGGTCCGAGCCCATGACCGATTGTTTAAGCAAATGCCCTGAAATTGTGATGATCCGGTCACTGGGTTCCGGTGTATAAATCCAGAGACTCTTTTCCAGCTT
>CAZAKB010000090.1:0-12561 GCA_964485475.1 uncultured bacterium | reverse complement strand
ATCATTGTCGGCGCCAGTTCCTTCGTGGTTTCGATGAAGTCTGTCCGCCAGCGATTTTCCATAAAATCCCAGGCGGCGTCGATTGAACCATCGGTGGCTCCCAAGGGTTCCATAAACTGCATATACAAATAAGGAGAAAGTTCATACTGGGCAACCGGATCGATAGATACCATTGCAGTGTAGCCACCATCTTTTTCACAAAACTGAAAACTGAAAATGACACCACCGACAAGGGCTAAAAGCCGGATTTGCAACCACAAATATTTACCAATAAAAATCAGTTTTTTCGTCATATTACACCCCCTTTCCGGAGATACATTAAATCCTTTATTTTTACCAGGACGCCTTCTGAATCCAGAGAAAGTCGATACCGATTTCGGGACTCGTAACCGCTTCCGGCGCTCCTTTATATTTCAGCGTTACCACATGGTCTCCGGCAGGAATATCCATCGATTTTATGGAGAAATTACGCAACATAGTACGGTAAGGACGATAGAGATCAAAGCTGTCAGTATCGCCATCAAGAACCGCCGGCTTTCCATTATACAATACCTCCACAGCTCCGGATTGAGGCGTCAAAGCCGCCGTAATATAGAAGCGTCTTTTCCCTTCCTCAGGATTGGGAATTGTGAAACTGATCTGCTCGCCAACAGCTTTCGGTGTCCAGATTAGTACCTTACTTCCCGAATATAAATTACCCTCGGCCATGTGCGTATTTTTGGCATTTTGTATAATATCTTCAGCCTGAAAAAATACCGAGTTCGCCGAGCCTTTCTGGGCCGTCGGTTGCCAATTTTCCGGCAACTGAGGAATCCGAACATCTTCAGAGGTAAGCGGTTCACTATCATCCATCATACCCGCAACACCATAATGATATCCGACCCGGGCATAGGACAATCCCGGTACTCTTTCATGAGTGCATAATTCCATATAAAAACTAATCGAATTTTTAAAAGGAATCGGATCCAATATCTGCCATCTGTAATTGGTCACAAATCCCCGGTTACCCGGACCGTCATTCCTGGGTTGTCCGCAGTAGGGATGATAAAAGATATCAGGAATAGACCAAGAATAGTTGTAGTAGTCTTCCGAACCGGTGCCAAATATCGACGGGAAAGGATCATTATCGACAAATACTTTTTCATCGCCTTCACCCCACCAGCCACCGTATGGAGTCGGCGGACCACAGGGATTCATTAATAATGATGTGGTCCCAACATATATTCCTTTTCCACGGGCATTTAAAAATGGGAGATCAATAATATCAATGCCAGAACCGGTCAGATCATGACTGACGCGCCATTTTGCTCTAAAATACATCGAACGCTCATACCAAATATAATCTGTTATTTGAGCTGACCCGGTGATAGTGACATTTTGATTTCCAAAATTCTCCATCTGAATTTTCAGTGATTTACCAAAGGGCATCACAAATCTACATATCATTGTTCCGTCCGGTTTGACCGAGAACGGAAGCGATTCATAGGGATTTATACCCGGAGCTGCTCCAAAAAAATCACCTACCGGACATTGGACCTGACCCCAGGGATACTCATCGCAAATAATCTGCATAACCGTCTGTCGTAATGCATGATCCACATTATCTGCTTCAAGACGAAGTGTCAATACCGTTACCGCTTTTGATCCTTCAACCCGAAAAACATTTTTCCTTTCAGAAGGGGCTAATGTTTCTGTAAACGATTGTCCATTATCAATTTTGAAATGTTTATCCGGATTTACTAAAACATCAGTTACATGATTGATTGTTTTACTATATTTAGAAATATCTCGCGGTGAAAAGGACTTCACTTCCGCTGTTTCATCATAAAGGCGAACCTGCATCTGATAAAAGTGGATCTCATCGATTTTTCCGATCCAGACAATGCGTAAATGTTTCTCAAAAGGAATTGGAGCATAAGAAGCATCTTGCTGATAGATTGCCTTTTCAAAATTATCATGATTTATCTTTTTGATTTCAGGATATTGATCAAACGTATTCGTAAAAAATTTCTGAGCCGAACCATCATATACAGGTTTCTCGTTTCCATCGATATACATTTTGATATCTCCATTGATCCAGGCGGTCCATAACCGTACAATCGCCCCGGGACCGTCAACATCAGTGATCAGATACTCCCCGATGCCTTCTTCATTCGGATTCTTTAAAACCTTTTCAAAATTTGGCACAAGTTCCCCGCCAAATCCATCAGCATTTGCGAACCAGTTCGGGCCTCCCGGTATCTGGCTGGTATGATCGTAAGAAGAGTATTGAACATTTTTATAAAAGAGATAAGGATAATATGTCAATCCCTTCATATCAATCATTTCTTCAAATAGTGAACCGGTTGTGATCGCACCAGCATACAGAGTTGACATTGTTAAAACAAGCACAAAAAGAATGATGTATTTTTTCATCATTAATTCCTTTCTTTGGTTATTTATTTTCATACAAAATTAATTCACGACTCTCAAAGGGTATCGGGTAAGCCGTAATCCAGGCTTCCGGCTGAATTTCATTGACTCCGTCTTTACGGATCAATGCAAAAACGTCGATCTTCTTCCCGATCATATCTTCACTTAACGGAAAATAGTAAGTGTAATCACTTTCCATTTCAACATTGTAATATTCCCAGGTATTACTTGGGAATGAAACGGCGCGGTCTGGTGCTCCATACGGTTTACCATCAATTAGTAATGCAGAATAAACACCTTCATCACCATGATTACCGTTCATGGCCACTGCCAGATAACTGTTTTTCGCAATTTCATTCGGTGTAAAGGTCATCTTCCATGCATCCACAATCGGTCTTGTCGAGTAGGAGTCGAAGAGATTCGACGCACGCCATTTTGAACGGTCCAGCATTTTCCCGGATTTGAACGCTTCAATTTCAGCAATGCGCTGGGGCGCACCATGAACGCGTACATACCGAACAGCCTGATCTGTCCGCATCTTTGCGATGGCGATTGTACCGTAATAATCGCGGCCCAGTTCCAAAGCCGTCCAGTCCTTCAAATTTGGAGATACCTCAACAACGGCATCATCATCAAATGCATGCATCTTCCGATTAATATCTCGTTCCTGGCGGTCCCGAATCTTGATTCTAATTTCATCAAGATTGACAAGCTCGCCAAAATCAACACGAAGCGCTTTTTCATCCATCCGGGCAATGAAAAACGTATGGATATCGCCGTCAAACAGATTTTTGTCCCAGATAGCGCGATTGACAAACATCGGCTTTTCAAGAAACATCTGACGGCTCGCCTGGACCTGCGGAATATCACTCGGCCCCGAACGCTGGACAGACCGCACTTCCAAAGCATTATTATCGGCAGCATAACACGTCGCTTCATATAGCGCTTCCGCTTCGGCCGGCACTTTGCACGACTTCAGATCGCCGATCTTCCGATGCCATTCACCCTGACGGACTTCGCCTTCAAATGTTATTGCCACCTCTTTTTTCTTTGTAATATCGGTTTTTAATACCTTTTTAAAGTTTTTACCGTCAAGCGTCGCTTTCGAAAATTGTTGATCTCCCGATGAGAGCGCAACGTTTGCTGTAGTACCCGGCATTCCCAGAAGTTTGATTTTTACCGGCTTGCCGGGAGTGTCCCTGACAATTTCATAGTCGCAACCGGTAATCCCGATTTCACTGCACGGTTCTGACGTCGCCATTACCAGGCAGGATCGAAACGGCAGCACTTCAACCGCCACTTCAGAGCCCCACTTGTACTTGCCAATGATTTTTTCTGAGGGATGATAGCGCCGCAGTTCGATTTCTTTGGCATTGCCCAAGCCGATACTCTCGTCCAGTTTTACATTATACGTTACCGGTTCCCAGCCGGTATTGCGAAGAGTGATAAGACGCGTATTTTCATCACCGCGGGAGACTGCGTATGGTCCGTAGACTTTTTCAGGTAATTCCTTCGCGTTGACCAGGATATCATCATAACGGCGGTGCAGATTACACAAACGGGCCAGTTTGGGATATTCATCGTCGTTTAAAAACCAGGGATTACCGTAGATTTCCGGGGCCAGAATAGTGCCCCGGTTAAACGACTGCAGCACCAGGTCATCTTCCCAGAAATCTAGGCAGGATGAGATGCAGACGCCGTGATCTTCGATCAGCCGGTTCAGTTCCGGCGGAAATTCACGGATTAATGCGCCCATCCGGTGGTGCGTAGCGGTTTGTGTATTATTGCTGAAGACATCAATATAAGTCTCAATCCCTTCCCATAGAAACGTCGTCGTATAGGGTTCCGCTTTTCCAAATTCGATCCGTTCATTCAATAAGATCAGGTCCGGGCAATACTCCCGGCATTTCTTGATCGTCTCCACAAAAACATCCTGTTTTTCAGGCCGCAATCTTCCGGCGCATCCGTCAAATTTGAAAAGCATAAAATTATGATCGCGGCAAAATTTGATGTACATGTCCGCCCGCTCTTTTTCCTCTTCTGGAGTGTCCCCGAATCCGTCCGGTCCGAGCCAGATTCCCAGGCGGCAGCCAAAAGAAGCGGCTTTTTCCGACAGCGGGCCAAATCCATTTGGGAACTGCTTCTTGAAATCCTCGGAATTCAGCGTGCCGCACTGATAGGGCGCCATCCGGCCAATACCGGCGCAGTAGGGCCCGTCATCGATATTACCAACGTCCAGTGAATAGATATCCAGATCCATTCCGTATTCATCATGCAGCCATTTAAAGAATTCAAGGTTGGTCAGCGCCTGCGCTTCCGTTGAACCTTCATATTGACTGTTGATCCAGTCAAAAAAGTAAGCCCGCGATGGCGTTTTCTGGTCGGCGCCACGCATTTCCTTCTCGGAACTCTGGGCAGACAGCGCGGTAAAGGACAAGCATACCAGACCCGCTAACACGATAACACAGACTGCATTTCTATATATCTCGTGCAATACATGTCGTTTTCCTTTTATGCATTTTAACATACTAATTCCTTCCTATTACTTATTTTTCTTTGCTGTTTTGTTCATATTTACAATTTATCTATTAACATTTTTTCCATTACATTTTTAGTAAATCTTACCACCTACTCTACTTCAATTTCACACACTTCTTCACCGATGTAAAATCCTTTGTCTCTAAGCGATAGAAATAGATCCCGGAACTGACATTCTCCGCATTCCAGATTTTCGAATATTCACCTGTCGGTTGATTTTCATCAACCAGAGTTTGAACCAGACGACCGGACAGATCAAACACCTGCAATTTTACATGACCGGCTTTCGGTAACTGGTAACGAATTGTCGTCTGTGGATTGAAAGGATTGGGATAATTTGAGACACACATATCCGGCGAACTCGGCAGAACAGAATTAACTGTGCTACTACTGACATCTTTATACTGCAAAATAGCACCATCAGAACCTACTGCCCATCCCAAACCACTATTTATAAAAAACAATGAGTTAATACGATATACCGGAAGACAGTCCTGGAACTCCCAGGTCTGTCCGCCATCTGTCGTTTTACTAATATCACCCACATAACACGAACTGGCCCAACCGGTATTTTGATCTATAAAAAAGAAACGACAAATCCCATTATAGTAATTACGCCATGGTACTTCCAACCATGTAATTCCGCCATCAGTAGTACGGTAAAAGAATAATGCCTCGCCATATGTTGCCCATCCATGATTTGGATCCACAAATTGAAGTGAAGTGCAGTGTATATCTTGTGTATTCTGTTCTTCCCAGGTCTCACCACCATCCATGGTAGCCAAAACAGTACCAGACACGCATATCCAGCCGTATTGCTTATCTATAAAAGAGATAGCAGTCAATCCCGTATATCCTGAATTCTGCTGCCATGTCTGCCCACCATCTTTCGTTCTAAATATTACACCATCCAATGATTGAAAATATCCAATAAGAAATCCCGTATTTTCATCTGGGAATGTAACATCGGTAAAACCGCCATCTTCTAAATCCAAATGACTGTTAATTTTCCACTCTTTGCCACTATTACTTGTATGTAGAATATAATCCCCTCCGACTGCCCAGCCGTCATTTTTATTCACAAAATCAACAGCCAAAAGATCTTTCTCAATATTGCTTTCTTGTACCTCCCATGTTATACCACCATTATCCGTATGTAATATTGAACCGTTATCTCCAACCGCACATCCGGTTTCAGCATCTATGAAAACAACATCATTTAAATCTTCAGTTATCCCTTGGTCCAATCCGATCCAGTGTTCTCCAGCGTCAATTGTTTTAAAGATTGTTCCACTACGTCCACAAACCCAACCGATATCCTTATTATAGAATTTTATATCATTTAAACTACTGCGATCGGTTTCTATTTGTATAGACCAGCTATTCCCGCCATCAGTCGTCTTTATGATCGTTCTATTGCTAATTGCATATCCGGTAAGACTATCTTCAAAATAAATTTTATCAATACTGTTATCCAGATCAGGAAAATTAAATTCCTGATAATTCCACGTTTCACCACCGTCTGTCGTTTTAAAATTTCCGGCCCATGCAACTCTCGAACTGACAAAATGGATATTACCATATCCTGAATCCGGCAGGGTTTCCCAGGTGTTACCGCCATCATTGGTAGCGTGCAGATTGGTCTTCATAGCGCCATAAGTCCCGGATAATAAAAAACCATTAAGACTGTCAGTGAAGGTGACCTGGTATAATCTCTCACCTGTCCAGCTATCAATCTGCGTCCAATTGAGCCCGCCATCCTCTGTTTTGTAAATCAATCCCGGATAGATGGAATTTGATGGATTGGGAACCGCTAAAATATAACCGATATGACTATTGACAAATTCTATATCATTCAAACCGTAAATGGAAAAATCAATATCTATGGATATATCTAATTCCTGCCAATCCATACCACCATTATTGGTTTTAAATATCTTAGACTCATTAGACACACTTTGAATAATCCAGCCCTCATTTTCTGAAATAAAACTATATTCTATTATGCAATCAAACTGAGGCAATCTTTGAGTAAGCCAATTTTGACCACCATCTTCAGTCATCATTATTGCTCCACAGATCCCTCCGATTATTGCTCTATTCGGAGATAAAGCAATTATTGTTCGCATGTCAGCACCTTGTGGCAACGGATTCTGCCATTCCCAACTTCCTTGTGCGAAGACATAATGCTGTATTGATAAAACCAATACTGCGATTACTTTGAAAATATAAAGGACGATTTTTTTCATATTTCAGCAATTCTTTATCAAAATAGGTATTTGGGTAAAATTAGTTTTCATATCCTTCATTTTAATTTTATACACTTCTTTACCGATGTAAAATCCTTTGTCTCTAAGCGATAGAAATATATCCCGGAACTGACAGCTTCAGCATTACAGCGAGTAGCGGATATCCCGATTGCTGATTTTCTATTACTCATTTGTGATTAATTTCAGGTATTTGCGGTCCCAGCGTAGCGCTGTCTCATCCTTCCTAAGCGGAATATTCATTCCACCGGTCGACTCAAGCAGATTAAACAAACGGTCATTGAATTCCTTGACCAATTCCTCGTGCTCCGGGCTAACAATCAGGTTATTCATTTCGTCGGGATCATTTTGCAGATCATAAAATTCATCGGTATCCCAGATGCCATGGTAGTGGATGTACTTGTAGCGGTCAGTCCGAATGCCATGGGTCGTCGGCGTGTACGGAAAACAGCGTTCCCAGTAATACTCGTACAGGATCGTATCCCGCCAGGCGATTTTCTTACCCTCCATGAGTGGCAGAAACGAGCGTCCATCCATATAGCCCGGCGCCTCCAGGCCGGCGACTTCCAGAACTGTCGGGGCGATATCAATATTCTGCACCATTTGTTTAATTTTCGTGCCCGGCTTGATGATTTCGGGACAATGGACCAGGAGCGGCACGCGGATGGATTCTTCGTACATGTGACGCTTATCGAGAATACCGTGTTCGCCGAAGCTGAAGCCGTTATCACTCGTATACAAAACGAGGGTGGACTGCGTCGTTCCGGAGCTCTCCAGCGCGTCCATTACACGCCCGATACTATCGTCAATTCCCAGCAGGGTTTCACAATAGCTGCGATAAAAAGTGTCGAAATCGATTTCACCGTAGTACATCCGGTCCAGGCCGTGGTAGGTATCGCGCTGGGCTTTCACCCAGGCTGGTTTACCGCGGTAGTTTTCCTCGGTGTTGGCCATACTTTTCGGATATTCCAGCACAACGTCGGCATATTTCCCCCGATGCCTTGGGGCCGGCTTGAACAGGGAATGCACCGCTTTATGAGAGAGACACAGGAAAAATGGTTTGTCGCGATCCTGCTTCATCCAATCAATAGCATAGTCGGTCAGCAAATCCGTGATATAGCCCTCGTGTTTGACGCGCTTTCCGTTGATGTTCATCATCGGATTGTGATAATGCCCCAGCCCCGGAAAACTGATCCAGTGGTCAAAGCCGGGCCGCGGAGCATCGCTTTCAACGGTCTCGCCCATGTGCCATTTTCCGATGAAAGCCGTTTCGTAGCCGATCTCCTGCAGATATTGAGGAAAGAAAATCGTGCCCTCGGGTACTTTGGAAATATTGTCAACCACGCCGTGATTGTGGGCATATTGACCCGTGAGGATCGAAGCTCTGCTCGGCGAACAGAGTGAGGTGCTGACAAAGCTATTCTCGAAGTGAGCGCCGCCTGCGGCAAACCTATCCAGGTTGGGAGTTTCCAAAAACGAAGGCTTCCCTAAGAAACCCATGAAATCAGAGCGATGATCATCACTCAGAATGAAAATGATGTTCCGTGGCTTACCACGATTATTGTTTTTTTTTAAAGAGAGAGAGTTTTGAGTACATCTAGTTAACAGAGGAGCAAAAGCTACTGTGGAACAGACAGTTTTTACGAATTCTCGCCTCGAAGATTGTTTCTTAGATGCACCCATTATATAATTGCCATTAAGCGTCTTTAAATTATTCGGTTTACTGAATAAAAAGCATTTTCTCTATTTTCATCGTACTCCCGTCGGAAATTCTACAAAAATAAAGACCGCTGGGAACAAGGTGTTTTGAGTGATCTGTGCCGTTCCAACTTACATTTTGATTCCCGTTGAGCATCTCGTGATCCAGTAATTTCTTCACTTCTTGTCCTAATGCATTATATAACGTAACAGTAATTGGTTGTTTATCCGGTACAAAAAAGGAAATAGTCGTCGAGGCATTGAAAGGATTCGGATAATTTCCCAGGATAGTCAGCTCTTTTGGTAATCCGGCATTTTCGCTAAAACTTTCTCCCGTCGATGTCTGATAAACGTACGTAATTTCCCGGGGTTGGGAAAAATCAACACATTCCAGGCCTTTATATGCTTTTACCGACCAGGAATATTCTTCACCGCTTACTAAAACATCATCGGGAATCTGGTATGATGTTGTTTGAATATTTTCCGCCGTCCACTCCGTTGAACCGCCAGTAATCACTAAATTATAATGATCCACGCTGTCTGTTTCAGTCCAGGAAAAGGTCGGGGTCGCAGTGTTGACTGTCGCGGTACGGCCGGGTGATAGGGCGTAGCAAAAATTAGGTCCCGGATTATCCATAAAACGACTTATTTTTAACGTCGGATCACCAAAAAAAATCAGACCGTAATGCCAGCCGCGCATTTCAAAATAATTCAATCCCCAAAATAAATATGCATCGCCTAATGTATTACCACCCTCGACGCCATAATAATACTCCGCCTGGCAAACCATGCTGCCGGGTTTACTGGAACCAATTGAAACCAGTCCATAAGGCTCCTGCATAACATACCAGCTGCATAAGCAATCATTCGCGGTGATTAATGCAGCGGTGCAATTAAAATTCAGAAAAAACAGCACCTGGACGTCAATATCATCGATTTCGATACTTCTAAAACCACCACCACTTAAGCAATGATATGTTGCATCTGAATGGGAGGCAAGATATAACCACTCATATTTATTGTTCGTACTCGCTCTTACTCGGTAACGATAATCAGCTGCCGATGTAGTAACTCCCAATATTCCATCGTTATAAAATCCAACTTCATCATAGATAATAAATACTTCACTATCTTCAGGCAGACCGGCCCAATCTTTTTGAGAATAACAGATCGCCTGGTTTTTTAATCTCAGCTTTCCACTTCGGTAATCATGGTTTTTTTGTAAGTACCGCATTACCAGCAGGTTCTCATTCACATCGTGATAAGTCATAGTCGGCGTATATAAACGACCGACCCACATGTCAGGGGCAACCGCGCCGGTGTGATCATCGAAAAAGCCGTTATTTCTTTCATTATCATGCCAATCTCCGTCAGTATCCATGAAATACAAATCGCAGGGAAAGAAATTCCAGCCAGTCGTATCGCCATCTTCGTTTGTCATAGGCATTTCATAATGGGCAACAGGCAATCCTCCAATTAAAAACGCACCTCGAATGTAATTATCAGTCCATTCCTCGATTAAATAATCTCGAAATATTACTTGGTCACCAGTGTTTGTACATTTTACCAGTTTAATTGACCATCCTTCTGATTCAAGATCTGCGATGTAGGTTGCAAAATAACTCATGGTCATTGGATTATATAATTGCTGATAAACGACAATCAAATAATTTTCTACATTGGATTTACCATAATTGGTTGATTGATAAATAGTATCCACTTCAAAGCTGTCATCATAAGTTGCATTTATATAGTTTTGGTATGCGATATTTGCTTTTTCCAGGTAATCAGACATAATCTCATCGGTTTCCCAGAACTTAGTCATCTGCATTTTTTCCGAGTGGTTTCGCAGTTCTGAATCCGCGAATAAAGAATTTGATACGATTAAAATCATCAGAATAAGTAAAAAGATTTTAATTTTTTGGTAATATCTCTGTCTCATTTTTACATCTCAGCCTTTCCGTGGCTAAATCATTTAATATTGTGATTATCCATACGTTTTCCATAGTCCAGTTTATGATCCGTTGTCAGCTGCGGAAATGCCGGAACTAACACCGGATATGGAACATTGGATTGGGTTACAAACATATCAGTACGAGTTAAATTGATTTTATCAAACTCTTCAATATTCACTTCAACTTCACTCGAATATTTTTCTTGCAGTTGATCAATATAAGGATTCAGATATTTATCAATTAATAACAATGAGTTGCTTTCGTTCGTGTCACACGTTTGTAAATATTGGGCTTTATAGTACAACGCAACACTTGCATCCTGCCACATCATGATATTTCTTGCAACTACTTTCGCCTTATCATAACCTTTCTTATAGGCTTCATTTGCCAGGTACTTATCTCTGATTAAATCAGCGATCGCAAATTTTAACTGCTCGGCAAATTCACTTCGTGAAATATTGCGTTTACGAAACACCAATGGATGAATATCCAGTTCCTGGCTAAAATCACGAACCGTCCAGGTTTCTCCACTGATCGTTAAAAAGGGTTCATCAATAATATCATCAATTTCTTCGCCGAAATCCGGTGAGAATCCATCAATTTCTTTTTCAAATGCCTGGTTCAGAAAATGCTCTTTTTCTTTATCACGAATTGTATGATATTGAGTACCGAAAACATCGGCCAGTTTACCAAACGTTTCCGGATTAAGATCCATCCTTTTATTCCTCATTAGATTCGCAATAAAATTCTCATAGATTTTGCGAGCCTTCTGATTCGTAAGATCGTCCTTCACGTCATTCCACCGCTGAATCATACCAGTTTCAGAAATTATATGCGTCGTTGTCCAGCCATCAATTTTCAAAACAATATACTGTCCGTCTTCTAATCTCAAAGGCCCAATCACATCACCGACTTTCAGTTTTTCCGAATAAAGAGCGTTTTGAATTACGTCACTTTCCCGAACAAAATAATCAACCTCCTTCTGAGGAATTGAATCTGATCCACTGAGTTCAAAGAAAATCGAATTGAAAAGATTCTGATCGTCCTGCAGTATTGAATGGATTGCGCTCGCAAGAGTGTCGTCGCTGATATTGAAATAATTAACCCGGTATTTACGTCCGGCTAATTGGTATTGACGCTTAATCTCGCTGCTGTCAAGTTTTACTTTTTCAACGGCTTCCGTATGATAGAGCCATTGGCGCATCGCTTGTTGTTTTCGTCCTTCGATAAATCTTTGAAAACGTTCGTTTTGCAGCAGTCTATTTGTATCTCCCGCCTCCAGGACAAACATTTTTTCTGCAATAAGGGAATTCAAAATTCTTTTCTTACTAATGTTGTCACTCCCCTTACAGTAATTTGGACGGATTGTATATTCGGTCCGTGCGATAAATTCATTCAAAGAAACGGTTTTATCTCCAACCTTTGCAAGAATAATTTCATCACGTTCGTTTTTCTGGTGATTACCACACTGTCCAAGCATTAGTAAAAGTAATCCAAAAAGGCCGGTTGTTAATATCGTCTTTTTTATTGTCATTATTTTTTATCTTCTATTTTCACTTTTTTAACTGGGCGACATTACTTCAAATTAAATGTACTGATCCCGGTATGAACAATCAACTTTCAATTACACTTTCACTTTTATTTAATTACGGCGAACTTGCCGAGTTTTTCCTTGCCGGTTACTTCGGATT
>CAZAKB010000089.1:10111-12794 GCA_964485475.1 uncultured bacterium | reverse complement strand
AATTGTTTTCCGTAGCGACTTCGCGCAAGGTCTGTAAATAACGCAGTTGCAGGGTAATTGGCTGTTTGGTCAAAATTTCGCCAGCTTCCAGCAGTTTGGCTGATGCCTGAAATTCACCTTCGGCATTGATAATTTTCGCGCGACGTTCACGTTCGGCTTCGGCCTGTTTGGCCATTGCGCGCTGCATTTCCGTGGGCAAATCGACGTGTTTGATTTCGACCTGCGAGACTTTGATGCCCCAGGGATCGGTGTGTTTGTCGAGAATGGTCTGGAGATCCAGGTTGATTTTTTCCCGGCTGGAAAGTAGCTCATCCAATTCCGCTTCACCTAATATACTTCGTAGAGTAGTCTGGGCGAGCTGGGAGGTGGCGTAAAAGAAATCCTCGACTTCCACGATTGCTTTTGTGGGGTCCATAACCCGGAAATAGACAACGGCATTTACTTTGACAGAGACATTATCCTTGGTGATAATGTCCTGCTCCGGCACGTCATGAACGACAGTCCGCAGACTGACTTTGACCATTTTATCAATGATCGGAATCAACAAGATCAGTCCCGGTCCTTTGGCATTAATTATCCGACCCAAACGAAAAATAACTCCTCTCTCATATTCTTTCAGCACCCGAATCATGCTGGATACAAGGAAGAGCACCAGTACGATAATTGATATTAATGGTAATTGCATGAGATTCTCCTTCTGTGTTTATGATTTAAATTCTTCGACTGTTAACAGCATATGATCAACTGCTTTAACAGTAATTTGAGCATTTTTGGAAATTGGTTCAAGTGCTGTGGCTTTCCAGATTTCACCGTGGACTTCCACCGTTCCGGAATTGCCAATATCCGTGATTGCCAGGCCAGTATCACCGACGATGCCTTCCATGCCGGTAGTTGGCTTGTTTTTGTGTGCCTTGAACGCATACGACAGTGCGACTGCAAAAAAGAGTGCCGTAAAAACGACAACAGGAATTATGACTGCCAGAGATACAGAGTACAATTCTTTTGGTACTCCACTGACATCAAACAGCATCATGGATCCTAGTATCATTGATATTAATCCTCCAATTGTTAACAATCCGTAGCTGGTAATGCTGATTTCCAGAATGAATAAAATGATTGCAATAATGATCAGCGCCAGACCGGCATAATTGATTGGCAGAATCTGGAACGCAAAAAAAGCGAGCACCAGAAAGATTCCACCTAAAACTCCAGGGAAAATTGCTCCGGGACTGCGAATTTCAAAGAACAGCCCGTAAAATCCGAGAATCATCAATAAATAGGCAATATTTGTATCGCTGATGATGTTCAGTATTTTTCGGTGAAACCCGAGAGGTCGTTGAACGATTTGGGCATTGTGAGTACTCAATGTTTTTTCACCATCCGGTAGTTTTGCAACTTTGCCATCCAGATATTCAATAAGTTCATCGAGATCGTTGGCAATGATATCAACAATTCCTAAATCGACGGCCTCAGTTTCGGTAATAGAGACACTGTTTCGCACGGCTTCTTCTACCCATTCTTCATTGCGTCCGCGTTCGTGGGCGAGACTGCGAATCTGGGCGACGGCATCGTTTGTCACCTTTTCCATCATGGTCTTCGTATCCGAGGTATCGGGCTTGTCACCGCCGAATGGATTTCTGCCGCCGCCCATATTGACCGGATGAGCAGCACCAATGTTGGTACCCGGTGCCATGGCCGCAAAATGAGCGGAAACCGTAATGAAAACTCCGGCCGAAGCGGATTGCGCTCCCCGGGGACTGATATAAACCACGATCGGAATTTCGGAATTGAGAATCATTTTAATAATATCACGCATAGATGTCATCAGGCCGCCAGGTGTGTCCATTTCCAGGATTAGACATTCTGCCCCGGCTTTTTCCGCAGCGTCAATATTATCACTAATGTAGGATGCTGCGACCGGATTAATAACACCATCGTATTCCAGAACCCATATTTCCTTTTGTGGAGGGCTGCCTTCATCGGCAACAATCATGGATGTCGCCATTAATACTATTAAAAACAGGGCAGAAATTATTTTCCGTTTCATATTTGATTTCCTTACCGGAATATACGGGTTAAATTAAACTAACTCAAATATTTATCAGAGGAATTGAAATAATTATGATCGTCTGCCATTCAGGATACGATAATCCAGGTTTTTATCGAATTCATCGGATGGATAAGACAGGGTCGTTTGATCATTGAAGAGAATGATGATATAATAGTACAATTTTAAATTTTTATCAGAAGATTTGCGTACGGTATATTGAAAACGTCCTTTGTTGAATATCATTGGTTCAGGGTTAAACCGGCCGGTCTGACCATAACGGGTATAGATCGTGACGTTCTGCACATTCTCAATGTTACGTCCGAGATCGCAGAATAACTTGGCCACATCCTGCACGGCTATGACTTTCGCCGATCGTTTTTCCTGGACGACGGGAACCATGATCGGATTGATTTTTGGATTTTTACTGGGAAAAGCCAGAAGAGAAAAATCGCTGAATTCTGTCGTGATAAAATAGATAAATGAATCCGACTGGACCATTTCCGGAATCAGTTGAAAAGTGTAAACACCGTTATCATTTGGCATACTGTATTCGGTGTAAAAATTTTCAGATTTGTCCTTTATAAAAATACTGACTTTTAACAGATGGTAACTACCAGGATCAACAACGCAGTG
>CAZAKB010000089.1:2696-10011 GCA_964485475.1 uncultured bacterium | reverse complement strand
TCCTGCCAGTTGTGGACAATAAGATCAGCACCAAGGGTTATCGAACCGAGTCTTACAGCGAAACTGGGTGCAACTTCCCAAGGATAACGGGATGTGTATTCAATGTTGTAATCGGTGGTGTTATCCCAGGATTCGCCGGTAGACCAGGCTTCATCATAGACGTATTGTTCAGTAAATTGGCTCAGCTCGTGTATGTGTAATTTTAGTGGTGTTGTCAGGCGGATACCGAATTTAAAAATATCGGACTGATAGGTCATCCCCAGATCCATATTAAAACCATTGTACTCGGGCTTAATGATTTCGAGATAACTGATATCAGGATAATCATCGGTACCGGTATCAATCGTTTCAGCGTTTTCAGTTTTAATTGATTCGTAACTGCGATTGCCGCTGTGAAAATTCATTGAAAGACCAACATTAAAATTAGGCATGAATTCTATAGCTCCGGCAAAGCGCAATGTATTCATGGCTCCGGATTCTTCAATATCCATCTCTTCTGTGACGTCACCAAGTGCGAATGTGGTTGTTCCCTTGCTTTTCAAGGAAGAGTAGTAGTAAGCCGATGGTTCGTAGCTAACCGCCAATACCATGTTGCCTTGATATACGGGAACCGGATAGGCAAAACCAAAATAATCAGTATGAAAGGTATTTGTCTCAGAATCTATTCCTGAACTTGTACCATTCAAACTAGATTTATAGTTATTGAATAAATTGTTAGTTGACAGGCTGGCTTTTGGCCGATTTATATTAATCAGAAATGCCGGGTTGGACTGGGTGGAGGATATATCGCCGGACAATAATGTGTTATTTTGGAGTGAAAATGACGACGCTCCAAATCCGTTAATAGCCCAAAAAGGTCTCAAAGCTTCAACACTCATCGGTTCACTGAGAAACTGAGCTAAGAGAAAACCGGGTATGCAAAGTGTGATTGCCAGGATAGTAAAAATTTTTCGGAACAGAGACATACAAAATACTCCTGCTATTTACTTTTCTTTGATGAACTTTTTGAAGACGATGATTTCGATGACGAACTCTTTGATGAACTAGATCGTGAGGATGAACTATTGGAACTGCGACTACTCGAGGAGCTGCTGGAACTACTTTTAGCAGGAGCTCTGTATCTGGATCCTGACGAACTACTTGATGAAGAACCAGAGTTGGATTTTGGAGTTGAGATGGTTTTAGTCTCTGATGAAGAAGATGATGATTTTGCCGGTGGCGATGACCTTCTGGACGAGGAACTCTTTTTTACTGGTGCCGTGAGAGTCCTTTTAGTGCTGGAACCGGAAGTCGATCTGCTTTTAATCGGCTTTGTCTCGAGTCGTGTGGGGGGAATCAATGTTGTCTGAAATCCGGGAACATCTTTGCCATCTGATTTGGTTGGCCGGACACCAAGAGTCTGCATATTTCGGGCGTTTTTATCCGATTTGACAATACCATCGGGCAGTGATTGGGCGCTGGGATGGGAACTACCGGAAACCGTGGAACTGGCTCCGCTACCGGCGGCCATCGGCAGGTTCATAGTATTTTGAAAATCAGAATTATTACTAACTGGAACGCGGCTTGCCCGACTGGCGGACGAAGCGCTACTGGCCGGTTGTCGGTTTGCCGAGAGCTGCTCTCGTCCCTCAGAAACCTTTTTGGTATTTGTGTATCCACTGTGATAATATCTGGGACGGTGGTAATAATATCCATGACTGTAGTATTGCCTCGAATAGGGATAATTGTACCAGCTGTTATATCCGTAATAATTATAGGGAGAATAGTATCCGGCATATCCCCAATCCCAGAATGGATCGTAAAAGAAGGGGTCGTAAACACCAAGATAGAACGAGTGGTGGTAGCTCCAGGGTGAATCCCAATAGGGTCTGTGACTGGAATAGAAATAACTGTTTGAATTATACCCGTACCATAAGTTATCATTCATAAAATCCCGGAGTCCATCACGGTAACCCATGTTATATTCCGATACTTCGGCTTCTTGATATTGATAAACCGTATCCGGTTCGATATCATATTCTTCTTCGGTATAATACTCCTCCCGGGAAATCGGTTCTGATAATTGTGTATAGCAACCGGACAAAACAAAGATACCGATAACCAGAATGGTGATTTTTAGAGATATTGTCTTCATGATTTTATCCTTTTTATCTGGTTGAATATACTGTTCATTATCCATGTCGTCAAGTGATTCCTGTTTATTTGACAACTGAAAGTGAGAAAAGTTTCAGATTGATGTGATTTATATCTAGTTTTTTATTTCGGGGTTTTTTGCTGAAATGACAAGACTAGCGGGTAAAAGGCTGATACCGTTAGAGTTTTGAAGAATGCCACGGATGACAATGGGCCGGTTTTGTAATCCCTCAAGACCCTTGAGAGGAATAATTTTTCGACTCCATTGTCCCGGAATACAGTGCTCAAAAACCAGTTCGTGTTCCATCTCGATTTCACCGGAAAATACCGTTGTTAATAGCTGCAATTTTACGCTGTCCATGGCGATACTGCGGGACTTCAGATCGATAAGCAGACTGGCATTTTCACCGGGGCTGAGAAAGCCATCATTGTTAGGATCTTTAAAAACCAGGCCGGCCAGGTACTCATTTCGGATTTCCGGTGCTGACTTGTGGATAAATTGGCTTCTTCTCCAGTCTGGTTTTGGCAGTACATTGACGGTGAATGTCTGACGGTCACTTTCCCCGCTGTTGTCGGAAACAGCAACCGCAAATTGATAGTCACCGGGTTCACCGGCGATCCAATAGAGAATGCCCGATTTGGCAAGCATTTTAGCATCCAGAGGACCACCTGTCTGTCTATATTCCAAATCATCAAATAGATCGATATCGACAGCGTTTACCCGGTAAATAAAAACATCACCCTGAAGTACAGTTGCCGGTGGCGTCGAAGTAATTATTGGAGGATTGTTGGTTTTTTGTGCAGTTGCTACCGGACTGCTTGTGGATGAAGGTTCCGGGAATAGTGAAACTGTTTGAGGAGACAGGGGGCGAACGATATCACCGTTATTGATTTTCTCCCATTTCAGGTTGGCAACAACCAGATCCGCTTTATAGTAACCATATTTGAAAAAGGGATTGATGCTGGCGAATTTTTCCGACGGCACCGATGTGTAAACGAGTTTTGAGCCATTAATTGACCAGTCGGGTAATGAGATTAAAGGCATTTGGGATTGATCATCGCTATCAATCTGAATTTCAACCATTGCGATTGTTGAATCTTTTCCGTGGACTCCAATCAGAGAACCGTCCAAAAAATTGACCAGATTCCACTGACCGCTTGGACTTGCAGTTATACCGTAAATTGCCTTTCTGTTTGTATGAAAACTGCTTGATTTATTGGATTCCAGATTCCCGCGATTTAATTTGTATAAACCATTTCGAAGTTTTTCAACCCAGCGTAACTGGAAGTCGTCACTCAGCAGAATCGGTGAAAAATTGGTACTCACCCAGGATTCGGTCAGGTTTTTCGATTGGCGGGTCGGGATGTGATATAGTTTCAGGTTAGCGTCAATAACTCCTGAGTAGAGTATGGTTTCATTGTCCGGAAGAAGTATTGGCGTGTTACCGAAAATTGGTAACTCAGTGGATTCTCCGGATTCAGTATCGTACAGCGCAATCTGCCGGGCGAATCCCCGAGCGTAAATTATTTTGCTGTGGTCATCTGAAAAAGCGGGGAAGAGTAAATCATCGGTAGATTCAATAATTTTACGATAATCTCCACCCTGAACCGGAATCGTGTAGACACAATCCCAGGAATCCCCGTCTAGCCGACCGTTAAAAATGATGGTTTGGCCGTCGGAATCAAATCGTGAAGAGGTTACATAATTGGATATGATATTCGGGATCAGGGTCTGTGGATTTTGCAGAATGAATTTGGGGCCGTCGGTTGCGACGGGTTGACTGCATTGAAAAAAAGGAGAAACAAAAAGCAAAATCAGGGATATAATCAAAGTGAAGTTTAAAAATCGCCATCTACTCAAAAACTTAATCCTTTCTGCAATGAAAAAGTTTAATGCGTTAAGGACTGAAAAACAATAAAAACCTTTGATAAATATACTTGGTAAAGTCCGATTTCACACCCTTTGGGCATAATAAGGCGTATGAAAAGTGTGGTGATTACTGTATATTTTGCAAAATGAAGCAACTTTATCGAAAATTATTCTCTTTTTGTGGTGCCTGGATCGGCGCCCGATATATTTACCGGGAACTGATATTTCCATTCCTTTTTTCGATCAGTGTGGTAACCTTTGTTCTGCTCTCGAATTTCCTGTTTAAATCGGTGGATCGTCTCCTGGGTAAGGGGCTTCAGATATCGGTAATTTTCGAGTTTTTATACCTGAATCTTGCCTGGATAATCGCCATGTCAATCCCCATGGCGGTTTTGGTCGCTGCGTTAATGGCATACGGACGTCTTGCCGAAGACAACGAGATTACGGCGATGCGGGCCAGTGGAATCAGTTTCTCGACGATTCTGGGGCCTGGTATTATCTTTGGAATATTGATCAGCGTTTTTATGATGTATTTTCACAATTATATTTTACCCGACTTCAACCATAAAGCCCGTCTGCTGGCCGGAGATATTTACCGGAAGCGGCCCGGACTGAACATCGAACCGGGATATTTTATGGACGAAATCCCGGACTATTCCATTTATGTTAAGGAACGAGTTGGCGACAGTCTGCGGAAATTGACCATTTACAACAAAGATTCTCAATCGGTCCAGACCACCATTTATGCTGATAGCGGTTATCTGAAAGTTGATGGTAATACGGTGTTGTTTACGCTTTTTTCCGGTGAAATCCACGAGCTGGACCTGGAAAACCTGGAAGATTACCGACGTACGGATTTCGAGAAACACCGGATTGCAATACCCGTGGATAACCTAATGCTGGAACGCCGCGAATCGGCCCGTCGAGGTGACCGGGAAATGACGATCGCCATGATGTGGGAAAATGTAGAAAAATACACCCGTGAACGAGATAAGGTTTATTCTAAAATTCAGAAACTAATTGAAAATGAATTGGATACCGTTACGGTTTATAATCTGGATGAGATTAAAAAACTGATCGATCAAAAGAAATCTGAAAATTTGCTGTTATTGTCTGGCAAAGCCGCTCAAACAGGAAATAAGCGTCTGAACTCGATCTATTCCCGGATCAAGGGTGAAATTAATCTCGCATTGAGTTATCAGAAACAGATCAATAAGTATGAAGTTGAAATTCATAAAAAGTTTTCAATTCCCATGGCTTGTGTCTTTTTTATCCTGATCGGCGCGCCTATGGGGGTCATTACGAAAAAAGGTGGAATCGCTGTTCCGGCGCTGCTGAGCTTGCTGTTTTTTCTGCTCTATTATGTGTTTCTGGTTGGCGGTGAGGAATTGGCCGATCTGCTGATTATTTCACCCTTCTGGGCCATGTGGACCCCCAATATTTTACTGTTGCTGGTTGGTATTTATTTGACCTATTATGCTTCATTTGAACACCGGGCATTGAATTTTTCAAAATTGAAACGGATTTTCAAACGACGACAAAAAATAAATAAACCCGTGGAGCAATTATGATTCCCACTGATTTCATTGAAAAGAAAAAAATTGGCAAAGAACATACGAGCGACGAAATAAAGAATTTTATCGGTGCCTATGTAACCGGTAACGTACCGGATTACCAGATGGCGGCTTGGCTCATGGCGGTGAATTTCCAAGGCATGACTGACCGGGAAACAATTGCACTGGTGGATATCATGCTGCATTCCGGCGAGACGATTGACCTTTCACATATAAAAACATTCAAAGTGGACAAACACAGTACTGGTGGTGTGGGTGATAAGGTATCATTGATTCTGGCGCCTTTGGCCAATGCGGTTGGTTGTGTGGTGCCGATGCTCTCCGGGCGCAGTCTGGGGCATTCCGGCGGAACCCTGGATAAGCTGGAAAGCATCCCGAATTTCAACGTCATGTTGTCGAAAAAGGAGTTTATCCGCCTGGTGGAGGAATACGGACTGGCCATGGGCGGGCAGACAAAGGAAGTTGTCCCCGCAGACCGGAAAATGTATGCTTTGAGAGATGTAACTGCCACAGTAAAATCGATTCCCCTGATCTGCGGCAGTATCCTGAGCAAAAAAATTGCCGAGGGAATTGACGGACTTGTTCTGGATGTCAAAACCGGTAACGGTGCATTTCTGCCGGAGTACAATCAGAGCCAGAAACTGGCCAAACAGTTGAAAAATGTTGGTAAACACTTTGGTCTGAATGTCAAAGCGGTGATCACGGATATGAACCAGCCACTGGGGAAAGCGGTCGGCAACTGGCTGGAAGTGGTTGAATCCATTGATGTCCTGAAAGGTGGCGGCCCGGCTGATCTGATCGAAATTACCCTACATCTGACGGCGTGGATGGTAGTGCTGTCAGGGATTGAAAAAACCTTTGATAAAGCCCGGACCAGATTGGAAGAGGCAATCCGATCCGGCAAGGCATGGGAAAAATTCCTGATGATGGTGAAAAACCAGGGCGGTGATGTGGATATGGTTACCAATCCTGAAAACTATAAAAAAGCGACAGTCATCGCACCGGTGAATTCAACAGAAAACGGGTTCATCGAGGCAGTTGATTCATATATGATTGGCATGTCGGCCCTCGAAATGGGCGCTGGCCGCCGGTCATTGACGGATAAAATCAAACCGGAAGTCGGGTTTATCATCGAGAAAAGAATTGGTGATGTCGTTGAAAAAGGTGAACCTCTGGCGATCATCCACGCACCGGATAAAACTGCCTGGCAGCAAGCGGAACAGCAATTACTGAAAGCCTTTCGGATTTGTGACCATAAAGTTGTCGCGCCGCCACTGTTTTACGAGACGTTTTAGGATTTTCTACCACAAAGTCTCCAAGACACGAAGATTAACAAATAATTATTGGTTCCCAATTTGTATTTGGGGAACTCTAAACCCTTGAGACGGTTTGCTGTTTTTGTAAAATCACGTTTAGCATGAAACCCTCGCAAGGTTGGGATTAAGCCGGAAACGACAAAAGCTATAAATCTTCGTGCCTTAGTGGCTTCGTGGTTTTTTAAAAAACAGTCTTTCAGTCGCTGCTGAACGGCATCACTTTTCAATTCTCTTAAAGCGTCCGTTGCGATCCAGCGGGTGTTTTTCAAAAAGATTCATGAGGCCTGGTCGCAGATTTCCCAGTAGTCAAATTCCATTGCCCAGGCTTCAATCTGATTTTCACTGAGCTGTTTCGGATCATCGATCATCGTGGCCAGAATGCGGGTTTCACGGTTGTTAATCTTCCAGAGCGCCAGCGCCAG
>CAZAKB010000089.1:0-2596 GCA_964485475.1 uncultured bacterium | reverse complement strand
ATGTCATCGATAGTCCAGCCGTCGTATTCCACATAGTCGTCTGCTTTCAGGATGAATCTCAGTAATATTTCCGTTCCCGAATAGGCAGAAAGATCGATGTCTTCCTGCACCCAATTGGTTTGATAACCGTGATAAACCGGCATATTCTTGATTTGGGCGCCAGTCCCTGAGCCGGGGCTGGTGTACCGACCATTCAAAGATGTCCATGTTGCTCCGCTGTCGGTACTGATCTGTACCATGCCGCAATCCCAGTTGGTTTCAATTGCATAGTGGGTCCAGAAGGATAGTCGAGCCTGGCTATATCCGGTCAAATCGATTGGTTCTGCCAGGGTCATAGACGTTGTGATTTTAGAAGCGTAGTTACCATTCCTGGAATCGGTATAGGCGCTTGGTGAACTGTGGAAATCGGTGTCCGTCTGTTCCCAAATATTTGAACTGCTTGTAAAGTATTGGTCCCAGTTATAATCAAAAGCGTTTCCTGAATCTGCAAATAGGGCGGTCTGCATCCCGGTAAAAAACGTCAGGGTGTCGGTGTCCATTAAGAGATTAGTGTAAAATGTTTTGGCAGCGAGTTTAATCTGTTCGCCGACGGGAGTCTCCGGTGATAACTGAAAACTGACTGAAATGCTGTCGGACTCCCAGACCTGTAACGGCCGAACCGAATAACGTGGTTCACTGATCCGGGCATAATCGGACAGTGATTCAATTTCAACATAAATATTATCAAGCGCAGCCAATCCGCGATTTTTGATAATTACATCACAGGCAATGGAATCTCCCGGCAGGAAAAGAGACTGTTGGAAGTCATGTCCGGCGATGGAAACAAATCCCCCCGGTAACCAGCAGAGATACAGATTAGCCCCCACATTGGCTTCTGCCAGGGGAATAATACGGTTTTCGTCAGCCCAGAATCCATCACTACTCGTCCCAACCTCGACAACAAAGGAAAAGATTTTATTTTTACTATCGGTCTGATCACCGTACATCCAGTCAGTTTGAGTGCCATTGGAGTAATACCCGATAGCGTCTCCGCCGCCGTAGGTATAACCATTATATTGGCTCATATCCTGTGCGTATTGAAAAAAAATCTCTGCATCCGGCGCCGGATCCGGGATATAACCCCAGGGATAGAGGATGATATTACTGTAAGTGTGATAATTGATATGAGTTATAATGGATTTGGATTTAATGAATTCGGCGAAATAGTAGGATTCAGGTTCAGAAATTGCCGATGTACCGCGGTACACTTCGGAGTACCCATCGGCACTGGAACCTTCATCATCCCAGGCCCAGCCGATGGAATAATTCCGGTTAAGGTCTACTCCGTAAGAACCGTTACCGTTGTCCCGCCGGTTTTTACGCCACATGCCGCCACCGTTAGGATCGGTCAGGCGATTGTATTCATAGCCATCGGGATTCAGGCAGGGCAGGAAATAGATTTCCCGGTTGTCCACAAGATAAGTGACTACAGAATCTTTCCCGTAGTTTTCAAGCAGATAATTCATGAAATACATCACTGTGCTGTTAGAAGCGCCTTCCCGAGCATGGATCAGCGCATCAAAACAGACTTGCGGCTCATCTTCCTCAATGTCGGGATTATCAGAAATTTTGACCGCCCACAATGCGCGATCTTCGATACTGTGTCCAATGGAATCCCTAGCGCTGATGATGTGAGGATATTTGGCGTGCATACTATCCAATTCGGCGATAATCTCGTCAAATGTGTAATAACCGCCCATAGATCCAAATTTAAAATCGGTAACATTGTAGTGGCGGGCACTTTCTTTAAGTTGGGTTTGTTTTTCCAAGGCTGTCATTTTTTGTTTGTTGCGATAGTATTCCTGCCAGTCATCAATCAATACTTTATGACGATAGCCACTGGATTGTAATCGTTGATATTCGGTTTCACTGAGATAAACAATGATGGATTGATCACTCTGAATTTCGGTGTGATCGATTTCCAGATTTGATCGCAGAATTTCCCCTAATTCCATCCGATCGGCAAAATATATCTGAACTTTTTTGTAAGATTCTGCGGGGACTGAAAGGGTGAGACTCAATAAACAAAATATAAACAGGAACTGACGCATAATGATTTTTCTTTCAATAAAATAAATACAACAAAAAGTATTAATAATAGTCGAGAATTGGAACAATTTTAGAATATAACTGATAAAATCTTCCCGTTAAATCAAAATTTAATTGACACTTAAATTTAATTGGGTTAAAATCCAGATCAACAATTTGAATGATTAATGAAATGAATTTAAATAGCCCAATATTGCACATTATTACCCTAATTAGCCTGATTATTCTACTCGTAGACCGGAGGGAAGGGGCCATTTAAATTACGGTGAAAATAAAAAAATTTAAACCCCTTCCCGAAACGGAAGGGGTTTTTTTATTATCAGGAAGGAAATATTATGCGAAGTGATCAGGTAAAAAAAGGAATTGAAAGAGCACCTCACCGAGCCTTGTTGGGTGCCACTGGAAAAAAGCGGAGTGATTTTGATCGACCGTTTATCGCTATTGCCAACTCCTATGTGGATATCGTTCCCGGACACGTCAAACTTGATTCTGTCGGGAAAATCGTCAA
>CAZAKB010000088.1:1882-12890 GCA_964485475.1 uncultured bacterium | reverse complement strand
TACTGGATATAAGATTTTGTCTCTTCAAAGGAAAAGCGCTTAAGATGATACCTGATAGCAATCCGCTGATTTAATTGCGGTATCTTTTTTACAATATCATTCAATTCCGGTTGTCCTACCAGGAATAGTGTAAGCAGAAACCGGTCGTTTAACTGAAAGTTCAAAAGTAAACGAAGTTCTTCGAAGGTTTCATAATCACCTATGATCTGGGCTTCATCAACAATAATAATGGTGTGTTTGCCATTCCGGACGTTTTCGAATAAAAAGTCATTAAGCGAGTGTAATAACTCAATGCGCTTGGTACCTTCTGCGGTTATTTCCAGCTGATAAAGAATTTCCTGGACCAGTTCATTGGCACTCCAGCGGGGATTTGTCAGGTAGGCAATATCAAACTGTCCCGATGATAATTCACTCACAATCGTATGCATCAACAAGGTCTTACCACAACCGTATTCCCCTGTCAGAAGTGCGGCGCCTTTTGAACCTTGAATCGAATAGAGGAGGCGCATAAGTGCCTCATCATGTTGGGCAGAATGGTAGAGAAACCTGGGATCAGGTGAATTCTCAAAGGGTTTTATAGTTAATTTCCAGTAGTCTGAATACATCTTAGATAAAATAATACATTTTAATACATTATAAAATTAGTTTTTTAATTGTTGTGATTCCTTCGCTCCTGAAAAATCATAAACGACACTACGCTGTAAAATATAATAATTCCAATGCTTAAAGCAATAAAACTTTCAAAAAAATCACCTCGTTTCAGCAGAAGTGACAACAGTCCCATAACAGTTGTAAACATGCACAAAGTAATAACGACAGATTTTGGGCGAAGTCCCAATGCTTTCAGTCGGTGATGCAGGTGATCGTTGCCGGCATACTCTAGTAATTCTCGGATCGAGTGGACTTTTCCGGTAACAATTCGCCTGATATTGGTTAACAATAAATCTGTAATTGGAACAGCCAGCAGCAGTAATGGAATAGCAAGATCGACACTTTTATTAATTCCCCAGTCACCATATATAGCCAGTGTTGCCAGAGTGAAACCGATAATTGTACTGCCGGTATCGCCTAAAAATATAAGTGCCCGGTTCCTGATTCTAAAATTATACAAGAAAAATCCACTTACCGCTCCCATGAAGATCAGGCTTACGATAAATACAAACTGGTTACCAATAGACCAGGAAATTGCAGCACAAAAGAAACCGATTACAATCGCTAAACCGCTTGCCAGTCCATCGAGGCCATCCAGAAAATTAATCGCATTTGTGATACCGATTATCCACAGGAATGTCAGAATAATGGAAAATACATGCCAGAATTCCTGGTCGGGAATAAACGACAATGCGATTCCATGATAGATTAATACTGTCGTGGCGAGGATTTGACCGATCAGTTTAATTGTGGCCGGCAAGCCCATTATATCATCCAGCAACCCAAAACCGGCAATAATAGTGATTGCCCAAAAAAGTCCTTGAAATTCGACTGGTGGATTGGTGTAAATATTCAGCGCTGAAACAAAAGTAATGTATATTGCAATTCCACCGGTTCGGGGCGTAGGAAATCGATGATGATGGCGTCCCCCGGGCATATCGGTTATATCCATTATTACACCGAGTTTATAGAATAATGGGATGAGACCAAAACTCATCAGGAACGCAACAAAGAAATAATACAGAAAACCCAGATCATGTAAAAAAAACCAGTTTTTTAAAATATATGGCATCAGCAAGGCCACCACAAAGGGGAGTACAAGCAGTCTGAAATAGATGCGCTGTCTGTCTGTCATGAAAATTCGCCAAATGTTTGTTTTAGAAAATTTATTACCGTATCTGTCTCCGAATCATTCATGTCGGGAAATATAGGTATTGAAACCTGTTTTTTCCAAGCCGATTCAGTGTTTTTAAAATTATATTCATTGAAATAAGTATGAATGGGCTTATAGACCGGTTTTCTGAGAGTAATGCCATATTCTTTTCCTGACTGTATCAACTCGTCTGCAGTTTTTTCAGGATGTGAAATGATGCACCGATATAAATTTGATTGGAATCTGGGGTCCCGAACCGGAATCTCTATCCGATTTTTCAGTATCGATTCATATTGTGCGACTATTTTTTTCCGTCTTGCGGTGAATTCGGGCAATTTACGAAATTGTTCCAGAGCAATTGCCGCCGTAATATCGTTCATTTTGGCATTAGTCCTTGGAGATAATGTTTCTTTTTCATCGTACTCACGGACATCTCTGAGGTAATTTTCAACCGTCTTGTCATTTGTAAAAACTATTCCGCCCTCACCGGCGCCGATCACTTTTGTGGCATAAAATGAGCTGATGCTTACAGTGCCAAACGTACCGACAGGCCGATCGCTAATCCGGGCACCTATTGACTGTGCGATATCTTCAATAACTGGTATTCCAAGATCATAAACATCTTGAATTCGGCCGGGTTGACCAAACATGTGAGGAAAAATTACAGATTTGGTTTTTGAGGTCATTTTTCGTTTAACATCGACAGGATCAAGGTTCCGGTATTTTACTTCAATATCCGCAAAAATGGGGACACCACCAACCGCTTTTACAGCGTGCCAGAGTGCGGTACAGGTATAGGCTGGAATTATCACTTCATCTCCCGATGTTACCTTCAGAGCTTTCAGTGCCAGAATCAATGCGGTGGTACCCGATGATACGGCGACTCCGAATTTCTTTTCAACGAATTCGGCGAGTGTGATTTCCAATTCCATTACCCGTTCTCCTTGGGCAATATAGCCAGAGTCTATCACTTTGCGGACAGCAGTAATTTCATGAAGGGAAAAACTTGGTCGGTAATGTGGAACGATCATATGTTAATAAATAATCTTAGTGATTGAAATGCTTCAGCAAAAGCGACTCGGGCCTGTACACCTCTGAAATGGGCAGCTGATTGCGCGAGTTCAAGGATAGAAACACCCATAATATTTGTACGGTCTATTTGGGATTCGTGGGCTTTCAGGGATTCCATTTTAATATCCAGAAACTCTTTGCCGATATCCACGAAGACATTCGGCTGAAAATTCTGGGAAGTCGGTGTTTCGTAAAGTAGCACGTTTCGAATGTAGCGGGTGGCAGAATTTGTAATTGCGGCAATATGCCGGTGATCCTGGTGCGTGTCATCGGAATAGTTCACAAAGATACTATCGGGCTGGATTTTATTAATAATATCCTCAACCTTCATGATTGCCTCTTTATGAACTTCCATCTCCGTATCGATATAACCGCCCCAGAATATATCTTTGACATTCAATATTTTTGCGGCATTAACCTGTTCATTTTTTCGAATTTTACCAATACCTCCGGCATTTCCATCAGTTGCGATGAACATGAAAATATTATGGCCGTAGGAGGCGTATTTTGCTAAAGTACCGCCGCAGCCGATTTCAATATCATCCGGGTGTGCCCCGATAGCCAGGATATTCATATTTTTAATGGATGCAGTAGTCATCGGATACCTCCTTCAATTATGCTGTGGGCGTTGGGTCCCTCGTTAAAAAGCAAATCCAGTACGGACAGATGGCTGATAAAATCACCATGCAATTGCTGATATTTCGGATGTTCAAAGATTTGAAAAATTAATTGGAGTTTATTTTCTGGAAATAAATCGGTTTTAAGATAGTCATGTCCGCCCGCGCCTGACAGGTATGTTCCTGCCTGCATGAGTTTCGTGATAAGAATCAGCCTGTCGTCAGGACTTATGTCTGTGTTATTTTTCAATTCATTGATTTCTGAAGCAACAACGATAGGAGTGGTGATCACGAGCTTTTTCAAAATCCACTTGATTCCGGCGATGTTGAATTCAGCCAGATTTTGCCTGTCCTTATTATAAAGATGTTCAATCTCAGGCATCAAATCTGAATAATAATTGGCTTTTCCGTAATTTGTTTTGAGAGCCTGAATGTGTTTATGTTGCCAGTTTGAAGTGTTATTAATTTTAACGTCATTGATTAATTGACCGAATTTGTGTATTACCGGGACAGTTAACCACTGTGTGCCGGCGGCAATCTTTATCCGGTTGCGGTTTTGCCACTCATTTTTTTTAAACTGAACATTGTCAAGAATGACAAAAACATCGGATTGAATAATTTTAGCAATATAGCCAAGCCAGGGGAAGGTTTGTGGCTGATGAATAGCACAAATCATATTATTCGCTTGATTATTGTATTTTGTTGAATTATTTTGAAACCGAATATTTGAATATGCATTAGTTTGGAGGATATATGGGCACTATTATTAAAAGTTGTGTAACATTAGCGGTTATTTCATTGATTTTGGGTCTTGTCTCGCGTTTCACAATGAAACCATTTTTTGTTGAAGCACAGGCTTATCTGCAATTTGCAAATTTCTGTTTTTTGGCAGCCATTACATTTTTACTTTATAAAATAGCTTATAAAACAGAAGATTAATTCTGATACTAATATTTCTTAATAAATATTGGATTGGTGACTAAAGTTATCCAGTCACGGCTTCCTACATAAATCCGGTAGTAGTCCATCGTATCGGATAGGCGGTGTTGGTCCACGTACCACTCGTCAATTGAATCGTACATCTGGTACGTTTTAACCAATTCCGTGTTTTTATACAGAAAAATGGCTATCGGTTTTGAGGTTTTTACAATTGAGTGCATCTGAATATGAATCGCTACTGGCGGGGAGTATAGCATCAATGTTTCACCAATAAAGGCATTTCGCTGTGTGGCCATGTCAAAGGCTGCAAAATCATCCAACAGGATTTTATTTCCGGTAAAATCACGGGTAGCGTAAGACCTGCCGGAACGTAGTGCTTCATAAACACCCTCCCTGCTGCGTTCTTTTGCGAAAATAAATGTGTTAGTGGCAGCTACCTGATTGAGTTCGTTGCTCTCTTCAAAGTCCAGTTCGCCAATCGCGTAAACCGGTTTTTTGCGATAGCCTCGGCAATACTCATCAAGCGCAATATCCCACAATCCACCTGGACGACCTACTGTCCGCATACCTTCCCAGAAAATAGCGAAGCCTGTATAATCCTGAGTTTCAGTAATTAAATGGGGATAGGAATCGGTTTCAATTTTAATTGATTGTGAGAGAAGCGGGATTTTAACTGGTCTGACTATTGAGCTGGATACCTCCGGGTGAGCATAGTATACCAAACCGTTATTTTTATTGACGTAGTTTATCAATTCCTGGAATGGACCGGCGCCCTGATTTTTATGATACTGATCGTATTGGTCCGGCAAAAACGGGAACTCAGTGTATAGAACATAAGCAAAGATAACAGTCAGAAAAAAGGCTTTCCAACTAAAACGATATTTTTTACGTTTTCGCCGGGAAACATGCGCAATGTCAAGCCGGCGGCGAGACCGTTTTATGATTGAGAAAAATGTAATTATAAATAGTATTATGTACAGGGCAATCATCGAGAAATACATGAAATTTGTGGTGATGTATTTCATGATGTCGCCGGAAGGTTTTTTATATCCCAGTCCACCTTTTGGGATAGAGGGTATATTTTTAAATGCATCGACACTGTTAAAGCCGAAAACGAGCATATGTGTATGCCAGTTCCGAAGGGTAAGGTTGTTATACATCGGTGAACCTTCCCAGAAATAGTAAGGAACCGCTTCAACGCCCGGGATGAAGATAATATCCGGAAATATCCGATTTATCTGGTCAATTTCCTGGAGATAATTTTCGACTCCGTACCGAGAAATTGAATTTTCCTGAATGGAAAGTTTTAGAAATTTTTGAAAGGGTGATATCCCATAAGATACCTTCATATTGTCGTGATCAGTGATGATAGCGGCATCAAGTCCGTATGAATTGGCAATTCCGGCCAATTCACCCATTGTATATTTGCCACCGCTAACCTGAGAGTCAAAGTGGATTCCCGTCTTCAGACGATGGTAATTCCGACTATTCTGTGCCTGAGCTCCCGCGAAAGGGAGCACAGCAATTAAAAATGTAATTATCCAATATTTCATCATTTTTCAATAGTTATTATAAATGGTTAATACTCTGTTAATATAATGGTTCAATGAATAAAATTCCGCATATTTTCTGTTTTTTATTCCAATATCTTGACGGTATTCCCTGTTTTGAGCCAGATAAATTATTGATTCCGCTAATTGCGTATTGTTACATGACTCGACTAAAAGGCCATTTTCTCCATGATGAATAATCTCCGGAACACCGCCGACCCGGGTCGCAATAATGGCGAGACCACAGGCCATTGCTTCAACCAAAACCCGGCCAAAACCCTCATTTATCGACGTTAATATGAAAACATCGCTCTGGGCGAGTAAATCCGGAATGTCAGTCCTGTACCCCAGGAATGTCACCATTTCAAGGCCATTCATTTGAACAAAATCCTCAGCCTCTTGTCTTAATTCACCGTCGCCAACAATCTTTACCTGGATTTTTATATTCGATTGTTTGACGATTACTAGAGCATTCAGAAACATTTTTAGGTTTTTAATCGGAACAATGCGGCCGACCCAAATTAACGACAGAGAAATTCCCGATGAATTTAAAATGTTGCCTGAGGGAGACTTCTTAAATGGTTCCAGATCCACACCGCAGGATGAGACAATGAATTTGTCCGGTCGGGCAATATTTTCAGCAATATGGTCTTGGCGTCCGGCTTCTGTCAGATTGAATATTTTATTTGTATAGCGGGCGACGAGTTTTTCAAGAAGTATGAATGTTTTGCTAATTAATCGGTTATAATAACCATAAAAAATGTGGCCGTGTGGAGAATGGTAGATTTTTCTTATTCCACAGAAATGACCAGCCAAACGACCCAGGAGGCCGGCTTTGGATGAATTTGTATGAAGAATGTCAGGACGAAATTTTTGGAAAATATTGACAAGCTGAATCAGGGCAACAACATCCCGTATCGGATGAAGTGACCGAATCAGGGAATTAACATATTGCAGTGAAAAGTTGTTATCGTGAGCGTATTGAACCGGATCCCAAAAAGGTTCAATTGTTTTTCCGGAAATCAAAAGAACTGTATATCCGTTCTGACTTAATCCGGCAGCCAGTTGCATGGTGAGTTCCGCTGAACCACCACGGTCAAGTCGGGTTATAACCAAAGCGACTCTTTTTGAATCTTTGGTTAATCTATGCAAGTTCGTTGATAACTTTTTGGACGTTGGTCAAAATATTTTGATTAATTTGGGCATGCGGTGGAATGAGCAACAGGTGTTCTGCCAGATACGTTGCATTGGGATACGGATCGTCACCCGCTTCGTTTAATTCAGGGAATATATAATGCAGAGGATGGTCGTACAGGGTCGTTGTTTCAAGACCGACTTGTTTTAATCGCTCAATGATTAATGATCGTTTTTCCAAATCTTCTACGACGACTGGAAACTGGTTAAATGCTACTTTTGAATTATCGGGGAGCTTAGGAATTCTGAAACCGGCCTTGTCTTTAAATATTTCAAGCAGGCGAAGGCCATTTTGGACTCGCTTTTGATCCAGATATTCAATCCGTTTCCACAGATTTATACCCAGGGCAGCCTGCATTTTTGTGTATTGAAATGAGTCAAAGTGCGTATGCAAGGTCGTATATTTAAATTTTGCGACAATGGGATTTAATAGCGTATAGGTGAAAGGCCGTACTGCCAGACTGAGTGCGATAAACTTGATGAACATGATAAATTGTGAATGAGCCGGAAGAGATATCAATTCAGCGATATATTTTTCAAACGAATCCGCTAGACCTTTATTGTTCCAGGTAATAATTCCGCCGGCTAGAGTCGAGACATTTTTACCGCGATTCAGAGAATAAAATCCAAAAGCTGCCCGGGTTCCGATATGTTTTCCTTCAACAGTGGAACCTAACGCAGAAGCACCGTCTTCAAGTACGAACACATCAGTATCTTTTGTCAATGCAATTAGTGAATCAACTTCGCAGGGCAAACCAAACATATGGATGGGCATTACAGCCAGCGTCTTCGAATTCAGTTTCTCCTTTACCTTTTTTGTATCCAAGTTAAAGGTTGCCGGATCAATGTCAACCAGGACGGGTATTAACCCAGCGGCTTCGATAGGAAGAAGTAGTGATGGAGCAGTGTATGCAGGTAAAATTACTTCTACCTGCTCATTCCGCTTTCGCTGGTCTTTCAGTATTTTATAAATGATGAAATTTGCAGCTGTGCCGGAATTGACAAAAGCGATATTTTCAACGTCGAAATAATGTTTCAGAATTCCGCTGAATTTTTCAAACACTTTTTTACTACGAAAAAGCCCCAATTTGGCAAAAAACAGGTCGGAAAACCGATACGGAGTACCGGCGGTTGGCATTAATTTGTTCATCATTTATTTCTCCAATATTGCGAGGTAACCCTTAGCAAGAAAAAGATTTTTTGAACCGAGCGGTATTAAACTTACCAGTTTGACATTCAATTCTTTAACGAGTGGTTTAAATTGCTTCCATTTATAGGCAAATGTGGATAGCGAATTAGTAAGCCGATTCATTTTATACATAATTGATATGGCAGGATTATGGGCATTGCGGTAATCAAAAATAATGTAATTCCCTTTTTTACATACGCGATGTAGCTCTCTAATCAGAGACTCAATTATTGATATCGGTGCCAAATTCACTAATGTATTAATGCAGAATACAGCATCAAACGTATCATTACCAAAGGGTAAATGATAGGCGTTGCCCTGAATGAACCGGTCCGGACTTTGACCATTATCCATAAAAACAAGTTTGGCATTTTCCAAAGCCGCAAAATCCATATCAACGCCAAAAGTCGAAAACTGTTCAGGATAATCGGCTACGGCTTTGAGCAGAAATATTCCGTTTCCACAACCAACATCGAGAATTTTTCCATGGATATTTTTTAGAATTTTATGGGTCTCTGTCCGGACAATTTTTGATATAGAGGTCTGAAAAGCCTCAGGCCGAAATGATCTTTGCAGGTTGAGTTCTTTCATAAATAGGGTAATACTTTTTTACTGATTATTTTCCAGTCAAAATAATGACGTGCACGTTCCAAGCCGTAGTCACCAATCTGTTGTCTAGGTGCAGGATTGGAAATTAGGGATTCAATTGTTGCTATTATTGTATTCATATCTGTTCCATCGATAATATAACCAGATTTTTGGTTATCTACCGCATCATAAATTCCGCCGAAATTACCGGCGATTACCGGCTTGGCGCAGGCCGATGCTTCCAGAAAAACGATCCCGAATCCTTCATAATCACCTTTTAATTGTTCATTTTCAATGCTTTGGCGATTAAGTAAAATGAAGACATCTGACAGGTTGTAGAAATTTGGCAAATCTGCATCAGGTACATATCCTGCAAATATTACCTGCTCACCGACATCGAGTTTGTTCACAAGCTTGCGAAGCGATGCTTCCTCACGGCCCTTTCCAACGATAATGTAGCGGATCTCGGGATACTTGACACGTAATTCAGAAACGGCCCGAATGACATAATCGTGTCCTTTGCGTTCATCAAGGCGGGCGACTGTCAACAGGACAAATTTATCATTTAAGTCGTATTTCACGATTAATTCAGGATTTTTCTTAACTGGAAAAAAACGAGATGTATCAACGCCGGGCGTGATGATATCGAATTTATCTTCAGGGATGCCGATGGCCAAGAATTCTTCCATTGTAAACCGGCTGTTTGGGATGATTTTCTCAGCGTTTTCCAGGAATGATTTAATGCTTTTCATGAGGAGCGGTTTATTTCCGAAACGATAGGTTTCCGAACCATAGACGTAAATGACATAGGGAATATTAAAGAGTTTTTTCATGGTCCAACCGGTGATTCCCGATGAAAGTACCTGCCCACAGTGAAGAATATCAAATTTGTATCGGAGATGTAGAAAAATTGCCCAGAATGTATGCAGCAATCCCTTTAAGAATTTGGCTTTAGTTGAATTCTGTGTTGGTATTTTTCGGCGAATAATATTAAGAGGTGATGAATTATCGAAATCCTGCCAGCCGCTGTCTTTCGGAGCAAGAATATAGCAATTTTCAGGCGAGAAATTTTGCCAGATTTCATTGAAATAGGTCGCAATTCCACTGACAACCGGCGGGAAGTCTCCGGGAATCAGCAATGATTTTCGCTCAGACATCGGATTCTTTCAATGTGACAGTTCCAATAACATACCCGGTCAAATATAAAACCAAACTGAGCAAATAAAAAATACGCAATGTCAAAAAGGTTTTTAATAATCGCCCGATATATGAAACTACTCGAATTAATGTTGATCGTTTTTCGGATACTTTATCGCCATGCCTGGTAGTAAGTTCGATGACGAACTCCGGGTAGAATTTATTGACATACGCGGCCATTTTACCATTTCGATAGAACTGCTTAACGAATTTATGAAAAGTTTTCGGGGGAAGATGGTGAATATAGATTCCCGGTAGAACCACAACCCGGTAACCAGCGTTTCTGATTGCCTGGCGCAGATATGGGTCCAGACCGCGGGGAATGATTTCGTTTTCGCCGCCGACTTTCAAAAAGACATCCCTGGGAATAATACAGCAGGGATGTTCGGCCATATCGCTATCAATGATTTCAGTGACCATTGGTGAGGTCCTGCGCGGAAGCTCCTTCATAATCCGTTTTACGAAAAAGGAAGCATCTGGAGGGACGAGATTCGCAACACCGGCCATACCAATGTCTGAATGCTGTTCGATCTGATTCGCCATATTTTCAAGTAAATCAGTATGCCCAAGTCTAGTATCATCATCGAAAGTTACCAGATATTTCCCTTCAGCAACTTGAGCGCCGCAATTGATTGCACGTCCCTGCCGGGTATCGCCAATAATGACAATAATTTCAAAATCCCGAAAGGTCTGCAATTTAAGCTGTTCCAATAGTGAAGGAAGCAGACCGTCCCTTGTGGCATCAGCCGTTGGAATGATAATGCTGATGAGGGGTTTTTTAATAGGATCATCCCGATGAATTTCAATCTTGCCAGTTGATTCACCATTAGGATATTTCACAAAAGGGCGGGGGATATTA
>CAZAKB010000088.1:0-1782 GCA_964485475.1 uncultured bacterium | reverse complement strand
TTTCCAGTTCTTGTCATTTTTAATTGCGGTTTGTTTTTGCTTATCCAGTAAAAAATTACCGATGATGAGATAATCCATTTCGGTACGCATAAAACACCTGTACGCATCTTCCGGGCTGCAGACTATCGGCTCGCCCCGTACATTGAATGATGTATTAATGATGACCGGGCACCCGTATTTTTCGTTAAAGCGTGAAATCATTTGATGGTACAACGGATTGGTGGCTTTGTTGACAGATTGAATTCGGGCTGAATAATCAATATGGGTTACAGCTGGAATGTCAGACCGAATTAAATTCAGTTTTTCAAGACCTGTTAATTGATTCTGTTCATCGCTCAGGGCTATTTGCCGATCCTTTTTTATGTCAGCAACCAACAGCATATAAGGACTTTCCCGGTCTATCTCGAAATAGTTGGAAATATCTTCAACCAGTACAGATGGCGCAAATGGCCGGAAGCTTTCACGGTACTTAATTTTCAAATTCATGGTTTTTTGCATGGAAGGTGAACGGGCATCGCCGATAATTGATCGGGCACCCAGCGCCCGTGGTCCAAACTCCATCCGACCTTGAAACCAGCCGACGACTTTTTCCTTACCGATAAGATCGGCAACCATATCCGGGATTTCATGGTCAGTTAATTCTTGATATAGGTAATGATGAGTTTTTAAGAATGATTCAATGGTGTTATTTTCATACTTTGGACCAAGATAGGTACCTTTCATGGAATCATTATTACCTAAAAGATTTCGTTCATTATTAAGATACTGATGCCATGTCAGCAGTGCAGCGCCAATTGCGCCCCCTGCATCACCAGCAGCCGGTTGGATCCAAATATTGTCAAACAAACCGGACTGTAATATTTTTCCATTTGCTACACAGTTTAAAGCGACTCCACCGGCAAGACACAGATTTTTCATTCCGGTTTCCTTTTGAACATGTGCTGCCATCTTCAGGACAATTTCTTCCACGACATCCTGAACCGACCGGGCTAAATCCATATCCCGTTGACTGAGATGGCTTTCCGGTTTACGGGGTGGGCCACCGAAGAGTCTGTGAAAACGGGAATTTGTCATCCTGACTCCGGCACAATAATCAAAGTATTTCATGTTCATTTTGAAAGAACCATCGGGTTTGATATCAATCAGGTGGTCATAAATAAGCTGCTTGAATTTTGGTTCGCCATAGGGTGCTAATCCCATGACTTTATATTCACCGGAATTGACTTTGAAACCAGTATAATACGTGAATGCAGAATATAGCAATCCCAGTGAATCTGGAAATCTGATGTCGGCTAAAAGACTAATTGTATTATCTTTTCCAATACCAAAGCTGGTGGTTGACCATTCACCGACCCCGTCCATGGTAATGAAGGCCGCTTCCTTATAAGGTGAAGGGTAAAAGGCCGATGCGGCATGGGACTCATGGTGTTCAGAGAAGATAATCTCTCCCGAGTAATTGAGTTCACTCTGGATTATGTCTTTTATCCATAATTTTTTCTTAATCCAAAGAGGGATTGCTTTTAAAAATGAATGAATACCGAAAGGTGCATATGTAAGATATGTTTCCAATATTCGTTCAAATTTTAGAAAAGGTTTATCGTAAAAAGCAATGTAGTTAATAGCGTTACTGCTTAGATTGGTATAATCCAGACAAAATTTAATAGCGTTGATTGGGAATGAATAATCATGCTTTTTCCGGGTGAAACGCTCTTCCTGGGCAGCCGCGATAATTACACCATCCTGTACGATACAGGCAGCACTATCGTGATAGAATGCTGATAT
>CAZAKB010000087.1:0-12978 GCA_964485475.1 uncultured bacterium | reverse complement strand
CCAGACGGAAACGGTGTTATCTCCAAAACTGAGGTGCCGGATTCCATGCCGGTCCAATCGGGTAATTCGCCAGGTTAGAACATCGTTGGGTGCATCAGCTGAAAATCCCAGAATATTTTCAATAAGCATGGAAATCGGACCATGACCGGAAAAACTAATATGGTCCGGCTGACAGAATTTTTTAGCATCCCAGCGTGTACCGGGAGCTGCTTCTTCCGGCGCATAGAGTTCCCAGATATTACCAATTAATTCACTGTTCGACTCCGAACTTTCCTCATCAGCCACTAAATCAAATTCACGATAAACGCTGAGCATATTACTCAGATGATTTTGGGCGGCCTCGCGTGCAAAATCTTCCTGACCGTATCGCAGCAATCCCTGAATAATCATATAATTGGTAATGCCCCACACACCGCCGCGCCAGAAAAATCCCCGGGGGTCATAGTCCTGTTCCTGGGCCGAGACACTTGGAAACATATGGATCAGCCCAAAATCACTGGAATCGTGCAAATGTTCAATGAGGCTCACTGCATCGGTCTGGCCCGGGATTCCCGCCAGCAGCGGCCAGAAACCGGTGATTGTACGTATTTTGGCAATTTTTCCTTCACTGGTCACATCGTAGAAAAAGCAGGAATCGGAGTCCCACATTTTTGATCTGATCGAATTACTGATTTCAGCATATTTATGAGCATAATATTGATGTTTTTCCGGTACTTCCAATATTTCTGCGATCTGTTTCAGATGATCCGCGAACAGTGCCATCTGGGCCGACAGATCAATCCAACCCCCTGATTCAATATCACCTCTTGGCAAATTCATCATCCCTGACCCGATTGGAGTTGTGTAGTAAAGATCTTCCGTCTCATACTTTCCCCGGCAAAATTGGTCTATCCATCGAAAGTATTTTTCCAATACCGGAAAAACTCTCTGCAGTCGAACCGTATCGGCGGACAGTGAAAAATATTTCAGCTCAGCCCATGCAAACAGGGGTGGATGAATCATTGGCTCTAGAAGGGTCGGCAGATGCAAGGGATCACCAGAGCGAGTGATGTATGCCCGGGCGATAAAACCATCGGAACGCTGTTTTTTATAAAAAAGATCCAAGCTTTCCATGACCGGATATTCACGATATCCAAGCATTGAAAAGAGCGATATCGACAAGGTTGACCATTGATCAATAACATTCTTATCCTCTGAATTCAGGTACTTGGCAGGAAATTGATTTCGGTGGTTGCCCCGCATCCGGGCTTGATTGATCAGACTCCAGGCTTCCCAATAAAGATCAACCAGTTCACAACTTTCTTCCAAAATCGGCTCCGGGAGACTGGTTTTGGATACTGTCGGGCTACACCCGGAACTCATGAATTGGATTATCGTGATTAACAGTATGAAAGCAATTACCGGGGTTCGGGCGGTTCTTCTTTCAGCAATTCTTCTTCTGACCATAAATTAGTGATCGGTTCGTTTAAAAAGTTCGTATAGGTTTCCCGGGCTTTTTCCAGCAGACCGGCACCGGCATAGGCTTTTGCTAATATCAAACGGTAGCGCTGAACGTCAGGACTGATGGATACCGCCTGTTCCAGATAAGGAATCGCTTCGGTATACCGGTTCAGTTCAAATAACAGTTTCCCGTGATAGTACAGGGGATGCGGATGATTGGGAAGAAGTTCCAGCTGCTTTTGTGAAAATTGCATTGCCTTGTCCATTTTCCCGGATTTGCGACTGCTTTCTGCCAGAATAAAATAGGCGTCCACCTGATTGCGGTCTACCTGCAGTGCCGCCTTACTGTAATATACAGCCTTGACCGGATTATCCAGATAGAAGTGGTAAATCTGGGCCAGGGTCATCAAAAAAGCCGGGCGATATTCTAAATTAAGCGCTTTTTCATAATGAATAACCGCATTTTCATAATGCCCCTGTTTAAATTCCAAATGCCCCCAGGCATCGTAGGTAAACGCCGACTTTTGGGCCACCTGGTTCAACTTCTCGCAGACCCGGGCAGCTTCGATAAAATGGCCGTCATTGGACAGAATCCGTTCCAGCATACGCAGCTGAAAAGGATTATCCGTTGATTTAATTGCCGCCAGGGCCAGAGACACGGCTTTGGTATTTTCGCCAAGATTGTTCAGCAGTATTGCATGGTAAATATCAATATTGGTGTTTTCCGGATATTTGGATTTGAGATTTTCAAAAAACAGGACAGCTTCCTTCTTGTCGGATACATCACGAACTTTATCAATGACAAACAGCAATGCGTAATCATCAGGTTTCAGGTCATACAATGCGCTACCCAAACGACGGATCACAACCCAGTCGGTTTTTACCTCGTCGGTAAATGTGGCATAGTCCTGTAAAAAACTGTAGAGTGAATCGTTCAGTTCAAAGGCTTTAAAATACAGCGCCCGGGCATTGGTATGATCGCCCATCATCCACTCGGAGCGCCCATATCCCCAGTAAACATAAAATTCAGGATACTGCTTCACCAGGTCGCTGAATATTTTACGAGCCTGGTAAGCCTGATCCTTTTTCAGATAAGTTATAGCTCTTTTTATATTAACCCGATAGGAATGGGGAATATCCTTTTTGATCTTTTTATACTGGAACCCATCAATGGTACCCGCCAGCGCTGTAGAGCAAAACAAGGCAAAAAGAAACAGGGCCAGAATTATCCGCTTTTTCATGTTAGAGAATATGCCTATTTTCAGTCGATATTTCAAGAGATTTAAAGCGGATACGCCAGCATAATGAAAAAATCGTTACCGGTTTAAAAAGCTGCTGGGCAGAATCAAAATAATTTTTAGATTATTGGTGTAATGTCAATCCGGATCAGAGAAATAAAAGCCCTTTGCCAAAACCATGCTGAAGCACGGAATATTATTCTCTCTTTAAATGCCCGGTATATCGGCTGTGACCACCAGATTGATCACTACTTTAACGTTCACCATGGTCGCTTGAAACTTCGGGACGGCAGTATTGAAAAGCACCTGATCCACTACCTGCGCCCGAACCGAAAAGGACCAAAACTATCTCGGGTAAAATTATATCCGGTTCACGAACCTGAAAAACTGAATACTCTGCTATCATCAGCACTGGATACGCTGGTAATTGTTGACAAACAACGAGAAATATATTTCGTGGATAATGTTAAAATCCATCTGGATCGGGTCAAAGATCTCGGATCTTTTCTTGAAATTGAGGCAATCGATGAAGACGATCGTTTTTCCGATGAAGAATTGCTGCATCAATGCCAACATCTGATGAACCTGTTAAAAATCGCTCCCGATGATCTGATTTGCGATTCTTATTCAGATATGCTTTTAAAAATGCGCACAACATCGTAATTTCCATACAGAAAATTGAGGTAATTATGCAAATAATCGATGATACACTCGCTCACCTGGACCGGGAATCCATATCTCTCTTGCCAACCCCTTTTTACCGCTTGAATGCGTTGTCCGAAATGTTTGAACGGAATATATATATCAAACGGGACGATATGACGGGTTTTGCGTTTGGTGGAAACAAGACCCGAAAATTCGATTTCTTAATCGCCGATGCTATCGAAAAAGGCTGTGACACCATTATCGGTATCGGTGCCAATCAATCCAACTTCTGCCGGATATTAAGCGGAGTCGGCGCAAAATACGGTCTGTCGGTGCACCTGGTGTTGAACGGAACCGAACCAAAAGAACTCACTGGTAATTTGCTGCTCGATCACCTGTTCGGCGCGACGGTTCACCACATTGAAACCACGGATTCCAAAGAACGTATGGAAAAGGCCATTGACGTCCGTAAAAATTTAGAGTACGCCGGCAAGCGGGTATACTTTTTGCCGCCGGGAGGATCGACATCTATCGGAACTCTTGGATATATTGCCGGCTGGGGCGAGTTAATGGATGATTTTGAAAACAATCATCTGAACGTAGACAAAGTGTTTCACGCCTCATCTTCGGCCGGAACCCAGGCCGGACTGGTAGCCGGACAAGCCATTACCGGTTGGCCGGGACAGATCATCGGAATCAGTGTGGATGTACCCAAATTGGAACTGGAAAAAAATGTTCATGACTTGGCCCAGGCGGCCGGGGATTTTCTGAATATTCAGGTTCCCCGATCCATCGTCACCGTTGACGAAACGTATATCGGCAAAGGCTACGGCAAACATACCGCACTGGCCGAAGAAGCCATTGAATTGTTTGCCAAAAACGAAGGCGTTCTGCTTGACCATGTCTACACTGGAAAAGCCGCTAGCGGGCTCATCGATTATTGTCGTTCCGGCAGAATTGGTCCCGATGAAACCGTCGTGTTCCTGCACACCGGTGGAAATATCCAATTATTTGAATAAGTTAAGGTTTACAGAATAATGCAGTTTATAACAGATAATCCCTGGATTACTACCTGGGTCTTAATTCCTTTGTTAATATTTTTAGCCCGGGTTACTGATGTATCTATCGGCACATTTCGAATTATCCTGATATCCAAGGGTAAAAAGACCGTTGCGGCTATCTTGGGATTCATCGAAATTTCAGTTTGGCTACTGGCAATCTCCCAGGTGTTTCAACATCTTACGAATGCCGCCTGCTTCCTGGCTTACGGTTTCGGGTTCGCTACAGGTAACTATCTGGGCATTACCATTGAAGAAAAAATCGCCCTCGGCCAACAGGTAATCCGGATTATCACCCGTAGCACGATGGATATTCTGCCAATGGCGCTCCGGGATGCCGGTTATGGAGCAACCGTCATTCAAGCCAAGGGTGCCAAAGGTGAGGTGAATGTCATTCTGTGTGTTGTTCCCCGGAAACAGGTCAAAGATGCCATTACATTGGCCCGGGAAATTGATCCGAAAACTTTCATTTCGCTTCAGGATGTCCGATCCGTCAACGCAGGTTTTATGCCACTTCGGACTCCGCTGTTTAGCTGGCGGCGAATCGTAAAGAAAAAATAATCATGAAGTTTCGATCAATAAAAACCCAACTCCCTATTAATATCTGGTTATCAATTATCATAAGCGTAAGCACTGTATCCTGCTTCCATAAACGGGAGATGGAACGCTTTCAAGCACTCGGCACTATTGACTCAGTGGCAGTACGTTTATCGGCTACCCAAAATTTTATCCGGGATTATCCAAAGAGCGACAGCCTGTTCCCAGTGATAAAATCTGCATTGGAATTATTGGAACAATCCGGTAATCCCGACGAGTTACTTCAGTTTGCTCTGAATCAGCGGCTTATTCAGCCTGATCCGGAAGTCCGGCAATTTTTAGACCGTGTTCTTTTTGAAAAACTTGCCCTGGATTCACTTGGCAAAACTAAATTCGTTTCCGATACTGAGGAATTTCATCAGATCTACCCGGATAAACTAGCGTTTGCCATAACTGTAATGCCTCATCTGAATAGATGTTTTCAGTCCGATAGTATTCGAAATCAAGCCCTTTATCAATTCGGTAATATTGTTTTGCAATCGGATAATGACCTGATAATTGGATTAAAAACTCTATCGGATCAGATACTCCAGCTAAACGACAGCCTTTTAATTTCACTTTCAAATCAATTTCTGGTCCACGCCCTGAAAAATAATGCCCGGACAACTGTTCAAAAGCAATTCCCGGATGCCGCTGAACCAGATTCAATCCAGAATCAGAATTACTACACGTTATATACCGCTCTGGCCTGGAACACCTATCGGCAACGCCGATTTTCCTACGCTCTGAACCTGATGTCGCAGGCCACGAAGTATGGAAATTTGGAGGATCAGGATGGGTATATTATTCTCGGTGCCGTTCAATCACAATGTGGTGAATTATCCGATGGCTGGGCCAATGTATTGAAAGGCTTGATTCTGAATCCCGAGGCCGAAAAACAGTCCGTCGAGATTGAGCACCTTTATACCGCAATGTTCTATCGTATCCGTGGATCCCGGGAAAATCCGAGCCGGTTTTTAAGCCAATACCGACACTCTCACCGCTAATCTATATTATACAAAGGAATATAAATGAAACGTCAATCGGTCAAACTTTTGTACTCTGTCGGCAGTGGAATTGTTCTGCTTATTATTGATTTTCTAAGTAAATATATTGCCAATGCCCGGCTCCCCTTTGAAAAAATACAGGAAACGTTTTTACCGTTTCTGGTTTTTTATCGGACACATAACACGGGTTATCATTTTTTGTTCGGACGAATCAACAATCATTTTCTCTGGGCCCTCGCCGGATTGGTGTTTGTATCGATCCTGATCGCATCCCTGATTCACTCCCTGATCAAGGAAAAACTGGATCGGATTAACTTCGGTGTCTATGCAGCAATTCTCGCCCTGACAATCGGCGCAACCGGCAATGTACTCGAAATCCTGTTTGCCGGATACGCAACCGATTTTTTCATTTTCCAGCCATTCCCATGGCCCAGCAATTTCTGTGATCAATATATTAACGGAATTCTATATGTCGCACTGCCGGTAATAATCATTAAATCAGTAATTGAGTCTATCCGGCGTAAGCGTCAGACAAAAGAAGATCAGCCAACGACTGAAATGTGAGAATTTAGTTACCTTTTAGTTTTCCCTGTGCACGCAGGCGATCGTATTGTTCGGGATATAATTTTTTCATACAATCGTTACATAAACCGTGGCTGAATTCAGCATCGGAATGTTTGGAAATATACAACTCCACATCACTCCAGTAGCCCTGATCATCACGTATTTTTTTACAATTCGCACAAATGGGGATCAAGCCGCTTAGGGTATTTACCTGCCGTAATGCTTCCTGCAATTCAGTAATGATGCGTTCCCGATCCTTTTCGGCTTTCTTTCGATCGGTAATATCCCGAAAAATGCTGAGTTGCAGTTTTTCGCCGTTGATTTCGACCGTGGAGTTGGAAAGTCCAAACCAGATAGAGCGCCCGTCATGGAGAGTAATGAGACGTTCGAAATACGGTCCGATTGTACCGGTCCGAAAGCGTTCGATGCTTTTCGCCAGAATATGATCGGCGGAATCGACATTATAAATCACCGACAACGGTTTACCGACCAATTCAGACTCCGGCTTACCGATAATCTGGCAAAAGGCGGGATTGACCCGCATCATGATTCCATCGGCATTGTAGAGACGCATCCCGTCCCGCGATTCTTCCCAGACCGACCGAAACTGCAATTCCGATTGATGGATTTGTTCTTCCATCTGCTTTTTTTCGGTAATGTCGCGGATGATGGCAAAAGTCGCCGGCTCTCCGTTGTAATCAGTAATTCTATATTTAAGCTCCACATTAATGATAGTCCCATCTTTTTTCAGAAAAGTGGTTTCATATTGATTCGGCACGGGTTTTCCGGATTCACGATTTTTCTGCCGTTCGTAGAGTTCTCTTTCTGCTTGTTCGGTATAAATTTCACTGAATTTCACATCCGTTATCTCAGCAGGTGTATACCCCAGCATTTCAGCAAACCGAGCATTGGCAAAAAAAATCCTATCACTTTGTGTAATTTCAATGCCATCATGGGCATTTTCGACGATCAGACGATATTTTTCTTCGCTTTCGCGCAGTGCTTCTTCAATCCGTTTTCGCTCTGTGATATCTCTATAAATAGCCAGTACTCCCACATGCTCGCCATCCACAATAATAGGTGCTCCACTCACCGAAACATCCACAAACGAACCGTCCTTACACTTTCGTTTCCGTTCAAAATGAGCAACATCACCATCTTGGACCGTTTTCGTAATAATTGAGGCATCCTCAATTTTATCCTTTTTTACAATAAAACTATCAAGGTTTTTCCCATAAATATCTGCCCGTTTATACCCGAACAATTTCTCAAAGTGAGGATTTACACTAACGACATTACCAGTTAAATCCAGCGAAACAATTGCATCGGAAGCACTGTTAAACAACGACTCAAAATACTGCTTCTGTTTGCGTACCTCTTCCTCTGCTTCCCGAATAGCTGTAATATCCATATAAACTGCGATGATACCAATCTGTTTTCCATCAACAATAATCGGCGCACCACCAATTGATACATCAACCAGCGAACCATCTTTTCTCAGGCGCTTGGCCTCTTTGACGGTAGCACCACCTTTCTGAATGAGCTTTGTAGTATTCTTGGCATCCTTCAGAAGATCCTTGGGTACGATGATATCATCAATATTCTTCCCTTTCACTTCCGACAATGAGTATCCAAACAAACGTTCAAACTGGGGATTCACGTCGATGATATGGTGATGCATATCGACAGATACTATGGCACCGGGTGAGCTGGTGTATAATGCTTCGAAATACTGTTTCTGTTTCTGGATTTCCAGTTCTACTTTTTTACGGTCCGAAATATCACGGATTGCCGCAAAGGTAGCGGTACTGCCTTTATAATTTATAATTGTAATGTTGGCTTCGACATCAATTTCAGTACCGTCTTTACGTTTAAACACGGTTTCATACTGAGAGGGGACATCCTCTCCACGGTTACGCCGAGCGCTTCGTTCCCGTAATATTTCTATCCCGGTATTTGTATATACATCCCGGTAATCCATCATCGTCAGTTCAGCGCTTGTATAACCCAGCATGGATGCAAACTGTTTATTGAAAAAGATAAACCGGTCAAACTGACTGATCACAATGGCGTCTTTGATATTTTCGACCAGAAGCCGGTATTTCTCCTCTTTACTCAGGATCCTTGCTTCCGTCAGTTCAGTAATATATCCTTCCAATGATAACAGTTTCCCATCATCGGAAAAAATACCGACTCCCTGTTCCCAGACCCATTTGATTTTCCCGGAAGCTGTCCGGATGCGATATTCAACGATAAAGGATTTATGCTCATCAATTGCCTTTTGTACTTCGTTAAATACCATATTCCGGTCTTCAGGCTCGATCAGATTACTGTAGCTAACTACTTTGTTGCCAATCAACTCTTCCGGTTGATACTCAAACAGATCAATACAACCGTGGCTTATATCCAGCATCGTCCAATCACGATCGTTCGCACAGCGATAAACTACACCGGGAAGATTTTCCAGCAACCGGGTTTTATCGACCCGTTTAATGGTTTTGGTTTTCCCGGATTTTACATTTTTTGCTTGCCCCATGTTCCCCAAATAATATGTTTTACAATAAAAGAAAAATAACAAATCTCCCAACCATTAATAATAACAAGCCCTCTGGCAGTTTTCTTCTGAAGACTTTGATCGAAAAAACATAGAGAATGTTACCCCTGCATCAATTTCACGATAATTGCTTTTTGAACATGCATCCGGTTTTCAGCTTCATCAAACACAATTGAATTTGGACTATCAATGACATCGTCGGTAATCTCATCGCCCCGGTGGGCAGGCAGGCAATGCATGACAAGCACATCTTTTTTGGCATGTTTCATTAAATTCCCGTTAACCTGAAAAGGCATAAAGGCTTTTCGGCGCAGATCGGCTTCGGTTTCCTGCCCCATGCTGGCCCAGACATCGGTATAGATAACGTCGGCATCCCGAACAGCTTCCACCGGATCATGTATAACATCGATACGACTGATCCCCACATTGCGGGCATTTTTAAGAATCGCTTCATCAGGATCATAACCACTGGGTGAAGCCAGCACAAAATGCATCGGTAGCCGGGCAGCGAGATTGATCCACGAATTGGCAACATTATTGCCATCGCCAACAAAAGCGACTTTCAGGTCGTTTAAATGTTTGCGGTGTTCAAGAACCGTAAAAATATCCGCCATAATCTGGCATGGATGATTCAGATCGGTCAAACCATTGATAACCGGTACCGTCGAATATTCTGCCAGTTCCAGCATATGCGCATGATCAAACAGGCGGGCCATGATGATGTCATCGTAACGGGCAATCACCCGGGCAATATCTCGGACTGCTTCCCGTTTGCCGATACCGATATCGTTGGGTCCCAGATAAATGGCATGACCACCAAGTTGAGACATACCGGTTTCGAAGGAAATCCGGGTCCGGGCAGAAGGCTTAGCGAATATCATCGCCATATTTTTACCCTTTAATGGGGTGTATTCTTTGCCCTCTTTAACAAAGGCTTTCATCTTTGTAGTGAGGTCAAACACTTCCTGAATTTCATCACTTGAAAAATCCGTGATGTGCACAAAATCTCGTTTCACGTTCTTCTCCTAAAGTATATAACGGCTTAAATCACGATCCTTGATCAGTTCCGACAATTTCTTCTCAACATTATCTCTTGTAATTCTAACCTCTTTAATCTTACTGTCCGGAATTCGGAATAACATATCTTCCAGCAAGGTCGTCATAATGGTGTGCAAGCGGCGAGCGCCGATATTTTCCATCTTGTCGTTGACTTCGGCCGCCAGCTGGGCAATTTTCTCAATGGCATTGTCATCCACGATGAGATTAACCTCTTCGGTTTTTAATAAAGCCTGATACTGTTTCAGTAACGCATTCCGGGGATTCTGTAGAATTTGAATGAATTCAGCCTGTCCCAGGCTGTCCATCTCGACCCGGATCGGAAACCGTCCCTGCAATTCAGGTATCAAATCCGAGGGCTTCGTCATGTGAAACGCACCAGCCGCAATAAAAAGAATGTGATCGGTTCGGACAACTCCAAATTTCGTCTGGACGTTCGATCCTTCCACAATCGGCAGAATGTCCCGCTGGACACCTTCCCGGGATACATCCGGTCCGCGTCCGGAATCCCCGTGGGATGACGCGATTTTATCAATTTCATCAAGGAAAACAATGCCTGACTCTTCGACCCGCCGAATCGCTTCCTGGATAATACGGTCATTATCTACCAACTTCTCCGCTTCTTCCTGGGTAAAGATTTTCCGGGCTTCGGTGACTGTAGCCTTTTGAACTTTCTTCTTTTTGGGGAATGCGCTGCCCAACATTTCCGTCAAATTCAGGCCCATCTCCTCCATACCGGCCGGCCCGAAGACCTGCATCATCGGTGTCCCGCCTTTTTGGACAGTAATTTCAATGACCCGCTCATCCAGTGATCCGTTATCGAGCATTTCCCGGAATTTTTCACGGGTATTGGACAACTGTTCATCCTTGACTTCAAGAGATGACTCCAGGTCTCGGTTTGATTTCCGGGGCGGCAGCAAAATATCCAGAATTCGCTCGTTCGCCATGACAGTCGCCTGTTCGGCAACTTCGTTTATTCGTTCTGCTTTTACCAGATTGACTGAAATGTTGGTGAGATCCCGAATAATGGATTCCACATCCCGACCAACATAACCAACCTCGGTAAATTTGGACGCTTCGACCTTCATGAACGGTGCATGGGCCAGGTTGGATAATCGCCGGGCAATTTCCGTTTTTCCGACGCCGGTTGGACCGATCAGGATGATATTATTCGGCATGATGTCTTCTTTAATAGGACCTTCGACATGCTGCCGGCGCCAGCGATTTCGCAAGGCAATCGCCACAGCTTTTTTAGCATTGTCCTGACCGATAATATAGTCATCCAGTTCTTTTACAATTTCACGGGGTGTTAAGTCTTTTTGTGTCATAATTCCATAATCGTCAAATTATCATTGGTGTAAATACAGATTTGGGCGGCAATATGCAGGGATTCTTCCACAATTTCAAGGGCTGACAGCTGGCTGTGCTTCATTAATGCCCGGGCAGCCGCCAAAGCATAGGGACCGCCCGAACCGATTGCCACAATATCGTCATCGGGCTCAATTACATCACCGGTACCGGAAATAATCAGGGATGTCTCCGGACTCATCACCGTCAATAGGGCCTCCAGCCGGCGCAAATATTTATCAGTCCGCCAGGCTTTCGCCAATTCCACGGCAGCCCGATTGACATTGCCCTTATATTTTTCCAGTTCGCCTTCGAACTTCTCAAAAAGGGTAAATGCATCGGCGGTGGAACCAGCGAACCCGATAATAATCGAATCGTTAAATAACTTCCGGATTTTCCGGGTGTTATGCTTCATGACGGTGTTACCGTTTGTCACCTGTCCGTCGCTACCCATGGCCGCTTTTCCGTCGCGGCGGACGCCGATGACCGTCGTTGAACGAATCATCGGCCGACTGTCCAAATCATTATCTCTGCTATTCATCGCTCCAAACCGTTTTATTTTGTTGATCCAAGATACTGCAAAAACTCATTGTCCGTCGACATAATTAACGTCGTCGAACTGTCAATAGCAGTCTGATAGGTTTCCAGGGTTCTCAGAAACTTGTAAAAATCCCGGGAATCCGTCGAACGATTATAGGCATCACCATAGATTCTGACCGCTTCGGCATCGGCTTTACCATGGATCTGCTGTGCTTCCAGATACGCCTGGGACAGAATCTCTTTTTTCTTCTGTGATTGTTTTCCCAGAATCCGTTCTTTTTCGCCCTGACCGATGGCCCGGTATTTTTCAGCAATCCGGCGCTGGCCCGAAATCATCCGGTCGAAGACTTTTTGTTGAACTTCGGTATTGTAATCAATCCGTTTGATTTTAAGATCAATCACCTCAATACCCAGATTCAGTTCAGTCAGTTTGGATTTTACATTTTCGATAATAGTTTCCGTGATCACCGCCCGAGCGCCGGGTATATCCAGCTCTTCAAACTGAGAAGAATCTATCTCAGTAGACATATCGGCAGATTCAATTTCCTGGATAATCATCGGCCGGTCTGAACTGCGGATAATTTCAGGCAAAGTGTGATTGGCAATTTCATCCCGGACAGCGCCATCCAGCAGATCGTCAAGACGTGAATAACCAACCATTTCGCTGCGGTTGCTTTTATAAAATGACAGTGCATCGGAAATCCGCCAGCGGGCAAAAGTATCGATATAGATGAACTTATTATCCTTCGTCGGGATTTCCTGGGGATTACCGTCCCATTCCAGAATACGTTTATCAAAAACCAACACTTTTTGAATAAAAGGTAATTTAAAGTGAATACCGGCACTGGTAGTCGGTTGACCAACCGGCTTTCCAAACTGGGTGATGATCGCCTGCTGGGTTTCATCCAGAATAAATATAGAAGATCCTAAAAAGACAATCACAATGACGAGTA
>CAZAKB010000086.1:0-12993 GCA_964485475.1 uncultured bacterium | reverse complement strand
ATCCAGGCTTTTTCTCTGTCCATTGTATCCTCTTAATTTTCTTTCAGAATATAACTAATATTCCTGTTTTTTAAATAATCAAAAATGTATTTCACATTTTCGGGATTTTCACCAATGTATTCGGGCGGACAAATGCCCTTGCGATGAAAATTACCGTCCAGTACAAGGTTCGCGACTGCCGTACAGGTATAGCCCGTTGTCCGTGCCATCGACGATATTTTTGTCACCGGATCAAAGTAATCCAGCATGTCGTAAATATATGTTTTCTGGTTGTCGTTTTCCTTCCCAACGATGGTAATCCGCATCACCGTAAATTCCTCTTCTGTATCGCCCAGCTTCCACTGCTTAAATAATAGCTGTGAGCTTATGTTCAGAGGAATCACTTGAGCTCCGTCAACAATAATCGCATCCGAACTGAAAAAACCGGATTCTTTTAAAACCCTGATTTTTTCGATATGGCCGGGATACCGGAGTGTCTTTTCAATCATATTGGGCGCATTAATGGTTTTAATTAAACTGCGCAGCCCGTCTGTATTAAACGCTTCGAGCGTTCCGATCTGTTTAAAATCAACCAATTCCGGATCTGAGAGCGCTTCCTTGACGACAATTTTACCGTGTTCAACAAACCTGGCCGGGCGGATATATTCCTCAATCACATCGGCCGGCGAAAACGGCGCTTTATATTCATAGGGCCACCTCCGCTCAACCGGTAGGCCGCCGACAAGACATATGAATCGATCAACCTGCATTTTTTGGTTATGATAGCCCAGCAACAGGTTGCTCATTCCCGGTGCCACGCCACAATCAACAACTGCCGTTACATTGTTCTTGCTGGCCTTTTCGTTCAATTCGAAAGCATCCTCCGGAAAAAATGCGATATCCACAACATTTTTGCCGTTCTCGATAATCCGTCTCAATGTCTCGAAGCCAATTGATCCTGGAACAGCCGAAATCACCAGATCCGCACCGGAAATTATCCTGTCCAGCATGGGTTTTTCAGTAAGATTCTGCTCTATCGTAATCAATTGAGAATCTTGTTCAAGCTTATTCAAATTGCCTTGGTTAAAATCCACAACCGTTACGTTGCAACGCTTCTTCATATCCAGAGCAATGGCCCTTCCAACCATTCCCGCCCCCAAAACAACAATCTTCTTCATATCAGTACACCTGTTTTTAGATTGCTCAAAAAAATCAATGGGTACACATGCATTATCCTGTTATTGGATAATAAGCCCACAATCACCCGGCAAAATATATTAGATAAAATGAAAAACAATATTGGAAATGAAGAATCCATAAATTAAAAGTAATATCATGCCTTCAAGCCGTGATAAACTTCGGCCAATAAACAAAAATATTGAAAACAGCACGGTTACAAATAGCATTAGTAAATTTTCAAAACGAATCACACCGTAGTCAATATTCAGGGGATGAATCATGGGCACAATTCCTAACACAAATGCTGTATTAAACAGGTTGCTCCCGATAATATTTCCGATAGAAATTTCATCTTCTTTTTTTATCACCGCCACTACGCTGGTAAATAGTTCGGGCAAAGATGTTCCAATCGCCACAACGGTCAGTCCGATAACGACCTCGGATATTCCAAATGTCCTTGCCAGACCAATGGCCCCGCGAACCGTTAATTGCCCTCCAACAATAAGTCCAACCAGCCCCAATACCGTCAGAAATACATTTTTAATCAGGTGCCCTTTTTCCATGGGTATAAATTCAATGTCTGAGCTTTCACGCACCTTTCGGTTTGCAATTATAAACGTCATATAGGCAGTAAAGACCACCAACATAATAGCGCCTTCAAAACCTTTTAACACACCATCCGTGCAAAAAACCACAAACATCCCGGTAATCAGCAATAGAACCGGCAATTCAAGCAAAAACACTCTTCTTTTTACACCAATCGGACGGATTATCGATGCCAGACCGAGAACCAGCAGGATATTGGCTAAGTTGCTGCCGACAATATTACCCACACTGACACCGTCTACTTTCTCAACGGCCGCAAAAAAACTGACCACAAATTCCGGCATTGAGGTACCGAGGGCAACTATTGTCAGCCCTACAACAATTTTTTTTACTCCGAAAGAAACGGCCACGGATGAGCTGCCGCGAACCAAAAAATCCGCACCATAATACAACAGAATAAAACCGGCTAAAAAGTAAAGAAGATACATAATGGTCGAGGCCCTCGGATTATTTGTTATCGCTACCCGGCGATGGAATTATCGACTGCTATGTTTTGAAGATCGTTTATTTTTTCTCGAATGGTCTGAATATCAGTATGTTTTGAAGACATTGATTTTTTCATAATCGCATAAGCTCTTTTATAGTAAAATTCGGCTCTCAGAAACTTACCCATTTGTTTATAAAAATCTGCAATGTTGGCGAAGGCCCTGCCCAGATTGGGGTGGTCGGCGGGCATTGATCGTTCAACGAAAGCAACACATCCGTGATAAATGGCTTCGGCTTCGTTTATTCTGCCAAGCCTAACATTTATTTCGGCCATCTTTGTCAGATATACGGCTTCGCGAAAACACCATGGTTCGGGATGACTTCGTGCGATACCAACCAATTCTCTGAACAGTTTTTCGGATTGCTGGTATTTTCCATTCAATAAATACAATGAGGCTAAATTTTCCAGACTTGGGATCAGCTCGATGCTTTTATATCCGCAGGCTGATTTTTTTAATTCAATTGTTCTTTTGTAACAAATCTCCGCGGCCCCATAATCGCCAAGAAGATCATAAATCCAGGCCAGATTATTTAGTGTTTTGGCTGTTTCGAGGTGTGAATCGCCGTATGTAATTTTCGAATATTCATAGGATTCTTCCGCCACCCAGCGGGCTTGATCGAAATCACCGGATTTGACCAAATCCAAAATTTTCTGGTCATAAACAGATAAAAAACTGGCACTGCTTTGTTTTTCCAAAATCACATCTTAAATCTATTGAAACCATCAACACATTGCAATCAGCAAAGTAGTTTTTTTAAAGAAATCTATCAATAAAAACCATTCAGATTTTTCGTTTCTTGTCGTATCTTCTGATATGAACGTCTACGACCTTCTTTCCGACAGTCATCTGAACCCCGAACACCTGCAAGGGATTGTGTCGGGAACTTTATCTCTGAAAAATGAGATTGTTTATTTTAAACACTGGAAAGAGTGTTCCGCATGCCGCAAGAAATTATTGCAGGAAATGTCAACGACGGGATTTAATCTGCCTGTCGATGTTCCTCGCACCGTACATGTCTGTTCTGTTGAATCGGTAATATCGCTCCATTTTGCATGTACCGAATCCGGCGTACTGGCCGCGTCATTTACATTGTCGGGGCTTCTGGAGATGATCGGACGGAATTTGAATATTAATATTGATTTAAAATCAACCGAATCTCAAACAAAAATATCTGAGCAAATCGATAGATGGCTTCGCACCGGCGCTCCATTCAACCGAACATGCATTAACACGGCGCTTATTGGAACCGCATTTATGTTGTCGGTACTGTTCTGGACCTGGTTGATTCCCTTTGGGCAAATTGTTAGCTACGGAGACATTGCCCGGTGGATAGATAAACCGAGGGCTTCGCGAGCCGTCGGGGGAGCGCTTCACAACAACCCCGTTCCGGTTTTTATTCCCTGTCATCGGGTCGTCGGCAAAAATGGAAATTTAACCGGTTTTAGTGCGGGGCTCGGTTTAAAAAAACAACTTTTGCGCCTGGAAGGCTATAGTATCGAATAATGAATTACTTTTTTGACGTTTTCAGGAAATTGATGTAATTTTATGACGATGAAAACCACTAAATTGTATTCACTGGTCGTTTTGCTGATTTCAATCGCCTTTGCTGATGTTCCTCTGGATGGTGACTGGATGTTCAACATCGGTGACGATTCCAGCTGGGCAAAAATTGAACTTAGCGATTCCGCCTGGTATTCAATCACCGTTCCAGGGTCATGGGAAAGCCAGGGGTTTGTCAACTATGATGGGATTGCCTGGTATCGGGTTCCTTTTCATCTTGACAGCAGCTATTTGGAAAAGGACACTCTTTTCCTTCACCTTGGAAAAATTGGCACGATCGCCAGCCCCTTTATAAACGGTGTGGCGCTGGCCGACACCATGACGGTTTTTGACTCGTCGGAAACCGCTTATTATAAAATACCGGCGGCCCTGGCACACTCAGAAAATTTGCTGGCCATTAAAATAGACAATAAATCCGGGAATGGTGGTATTATCAGCGGGCCCGTGCTTATATCGATATATGGGCCACAACGAATCGTCAAGGCCGCCGAGCACAGGGCCCACAGGTCATGGTATAATCTTCCTTTCAGCAACGGAATTTCTACGGCAACATACAACGTGAAAAGCCGTGATTATACGAATTTTACACCCCATATATTTATGCGATATAGCGGTACGGAATACACAAACATTGTTGCGTCATCGGCCCGTACAATCCTCTTTAAAAACCGCCGTGAAATTGCTTTGACCGAAATGGAAACGGTTTCATCGGGTTATATAAACGGAACGGGAATTATTCATCACAAGCTTCGGAATAACGATTGTGTTCTTGATCAGTATGCATTCTCCCCGTTTACATCGGACAGTCCATTCTGGGTCTTTTTTATGGTTTTAAGCGGCGATTCTATTGGTGATTATGCGCTCAATTTTGAAATTGACGATCTGGTACAGGGCATGAATGTTGGCAAGTGGTCCTTTCAGGAAAATAACCGCAAATGGTTGTTTGTCGTGTGTAACTATGATCAAAGTCTCAATCCAAAATCATACAATATCATTCGAAAATACAAAAATGAACACCCGGGTTTTTCCGCACTATTAAAAGAAATCGGCTGGTGGAAAAACTGGCAGCAAACCACAATTCTTCCTCAAAATCTTTCCAATACTGAACACTCCGTATATCTCCAATCGCTGGCCCTGTTAAAAATGGCTCAATCTCGCGAGAAATTTCCTTCTCGCGGTTTGGTTGTGCACACCTTTCCGCCAGATCAAATGGCGGTTGCAGCGGTTCCCGGAATGAGTTTTTCAATTGATGCTTTTCTAAAATCCGGGCATTTTGAAGAGGCGTTGGCGACATTACAATTTATCATGAACGGCAACAGTGGGTCACTGAAACATTATACCTGGTCAGGCGAAAACCGTGGTCTGGGTCAAAATTATACCGTTTCCGTCAATTATTATCACGGCAATGGGGACGAGGCAACTGACACCGGTGAATTTGGCCCCATTGTTCAATTGGGTAACTTTGGTCTATTGCTTGGTAATTTAAAACAGTATATCGAGACCACCGACGATATCCGTTTCCTGGAGTACTACTGGCCCAAAATATCCTCCGAAATCGCCGATGTAATGATTAACAATATCGATGCGAGCGGTCTGGTCCGGGCCGATAATGGATTTTACAACTTGGGCGCTCCAAAGCATTACTTTTACACTTCGGCGTCTGCATACCGCGGACTGGTTGCTGCCGTCTGGCTTGCCCGAATGGTCAACGATGAATCCCGGGCCCAACAGTATGAGATTGCCGCCGTTGCGCTGCAGAACGCCATCGAGATGAATTTTATAAACGAATCCGGCGCGGTGAAATCATTCCTCGAGGGTGGCGAAACAAACCTTGATGCCGCAACTGCACTCGGATTATTATGGGTTTTCACTCCACAGGATATCAGCAGCAAAGAAACATTTGCCGCCTTTGAAAAGCACCTGAAATTTAATAACGGATTTGTTCGCTTTCCGCCCGAAGGCAGACGAATTGGTGACGAGTGGGTTGCGGGCAATATAATTATTGCCAACCTCAATCAATATATGACCAATTTCAAAAAAGCAACATCGCTTAAAAGTTGGGTGAGCTCACAGGCGTTTAATAATTATGGTCTTCTGCCCGGATATTTCAGTAATACTAACTCAAATTATACCGGGACCGTCCCTCTTTGCGGTCTCGGCGCCGGAATTTATGTGACTTCTTTTGGGGGAGAATAAATTATTTCCACCAAATCTTTTTTTGTTATTCCAACATTTATATTTATCGCTCAGTTTTTCAGTGCCTGTTCAGGAGATGTATTTTCCGAAAACGAACGGTTGATTCTCGATTACCAAAACAATCGGCAGGTTCGCCAATTACTGGCTGTAAATGAACCGTTTGACATCCCGAAAGATCGTTTCCGGCTTTGTTTGGCCATCGGAAACAATCAGGATACTTCTCTTGTGGCCGCCGTTGAACCTTTCTTAACTGATCCATCGCCACTGGTCAGAGCCGGGGCTGCATTTGCTCTTGGCCTTCTGCCGTCCCGTGAATCATCCCGATTACTAACTGGCAGGCTTCAAATCGAAACAGACCGCGAGGTCGTACGACAAATCGCCATCTCTCTTGGCCGAACCGGATCGATTGAGCAGTTCCAATTACTTCAAGATTATACAAATAAAAATTTATCAAAAACCACGCTTTATAAAGCCGCAGTCCACTTCTTTTCACGTGGTATCCTGTCCCGCTCAATGGTTTCTGAATGTTGCCTGGCATTAATGTCGGGCAACCAATCGGAGCGGCAAACCGCCGCCGTGGCGCTATTGCGAATGCGGCAACCGGAAGCTATTTTACCACATATAACTGTTTTACTTTCTGCTTCGGATAGTCCCGATCCAGAGATTCGATCTGCCGTTACCCGGTTACTTAAAGAACCGTCCTTTTTACAGAAAAGTTATCTGTACCACCGTTTTATGGAGGACGCCGACTGGCATGTCCGGTATGAAGCCGCAATGACGGTACCATTTCTGACAATTGCGGATAGTTACTGGCTGTCACTGCTAAACGATCAAAATCCCTATGTTGTTGCGACGGCCTTACAGAATCCGCCGGCAAATATTACCTGGACCAATACGATTTTGGACACTGTTAGCGCTCGTTTAGCATCTAACTCTCGTTCTGTTGCAGGAGCTGCGACCCGGCTTGTTTACGCACATAGCGATTCGTTATTTCGGGAAATTCAACGCTCCCATTTATTTAATGAAGAATTATTGACCGACAAAATCGCCGGCATCGATCGACGCCCATTTTCCCGAGAGACCTTTGATCTCATTTTACCTTATATTAACCACCGGGAAAAGTCAATTTCCACCGCAGCTTATTCCGGTATTTTAAATCATATTGATTCACTGATTCATTACGAAATAGTTACGGACAATGAATGGCACGGATTTATTATTTCCGGACTAAGCGTGGGCAATCTGGTAAATATGTACCTGGCTGCAAATTATGTCTTTTCCTCTCAAAATCAATTCCCGGGCATTGAAGAGCAACTATATCATTGTCTGGAAAAATATCGTGGTTTTCCATATCTTGAACCACAATTAATGATAATCCGGGCGATCGAAAAAATCCATCCCGAAGATGCGCCCATCCATCTATTTCCGCTTCTTCGTTCAAAACATCATCAGCTTCGGGATGAAGTGTATAGACTTCTGGTCAATTCATATGCTGAGAAAATTGCCGAACCGGTGCCCACAACTGATTTTTATCTATATCGTGATTTATCCAAAATACAAAAATATGGTTTGAATCCGGTTGTCGAAATTAAGACCAGCCGCGGAAAAATATCAATACAGTGTAATGCCTTTTATGCACCCTACACAGTTAATGCGTTTCTGGAGCGGGCCGAAGGTGGCTATTATGACGGACTTCGCTTTCACAGGGTAGTTCCCAATTTTGTAATTCAGACCGGTGATCCGCGGGGAGACGGATGGGGTGGGCCAAATTACCATCTACAGACCGAGCGCTCGCCGCTGAGTTATGAGACAGGATCGGTAGGCATGGCAAATGCCGGACCCGACACCGAAGGATCGCAATTTTTCATTACTACTTCGCCACAATATCATCTGGACTATATTTATACCCTTTTCGGTCAGGTAATCGAGGGATTAGACATTATTGAAACAATTGAGATCGGTGATAAAATTATATCTGCCAGAATAATTAAACGGTCAAAGTAATTTCGCAATAACAAAGCCGACTGCAAACCCCACCAGAAAAATAACCGTAACTATTCGATAGCTGACGACATCACGGCCATAGCCTTTTTTAATCGCAATAACGGAAATATAGTATCCCATGGCGTTCAGAAGCCAAAAAACCGGCAGCGATAATACTTTAATTATTAATGGACCGACAAAGGGAACCATGGCGATTATTCCGGCGATACCGGTAAAAGCGTTGGCAATTATTCCAAAAATAACAACGGCGACGGTAATAACATCCTTGTCAATGTTCAGATAAAGACCAAGCGTAATCGCCACGATTATAATTAACCACGTTGTAATGATTCGCCGGTTACGATAGAGAAAAAAGTAGATATTACGGGAAAATTCCACCGTTATTTCCCCAATATTGGAACATACTGCCGTGGAATTGTACCTAAATCTCCAGCCGCGCAGTTATCCTGAACCTGCTGTGAGTTTTTTGCCCCGGGAATAGTAACGTGACAGGCATCGTGAGACAAACAAAAACGCAGGCTAACCTGTGCCAGGCTCTGTTCCGGGTAGCGCTCAAATAATGGAGCAGAGTTTTCAAGATCCCGCAGGTATTTGTCCAGTTTTTCCGGAGACAGGTTCATGTTTCGGTGATCGCCATCGGTAAATCGCGACTGTCGGTTGAATTTTCCCGTCAATAGGCCAAATAAAAGAGGAATCCGAACAATAACTCCGGTACCATATTCAATCGCTTTTGGAAACAATACTTTTTCCGCCTCGCGTTCAAGCAAATTATAGCGCACTTGTATTGTATCGATAATATCATGATACCGGTCCAGTAAAAAAGCCTGATTCGTTTCCTGAAACGACTGGACGCTCCAGCCTGCATATCTGATTTTACCGTCTTTTTTCAATATTTCAAGTGCCTCCCAGGGTTCGTCCTGTTCCAGTTTTGCCTGGTCTCCGGAGTGAAGTTGCAGCAAGTCCAACGCATCGACTTTCAGGCGTTTTAGGCTTTGCTCGGCGGCATAAATAATATAGTCTTTTGTATAGGTTTGTCGAATAGGTCCATAGCCCTCGTCATCAGACTGACCGGCATTATAGAAATCATTACCGGCTTTTGTGGCGACGATGACGTTGCTTTTTCCACCGCGTTCTGCCAAAACTTCGGCGATTAACTGCTCTGAATGTCCAAAGCCATAAACATCCGCCGTGTCGATAAAGGTCACTCCCAGATCCAGCGCGTCATGAAGGGCTTTTTTTGAGACGTTGTCGTCCGTGGGGCCCCAGTTCATTCCTCCGATAGCCCAGGCACCAAAACCAATGGTTGATACTTTTGGTCCACGTTTTCCTAGCTGCTTATAAATCATAATTCTGGCTCTTTTCTGTTTAAATTAAAAATGATGCGCAGTCCGTCAAGAGTCAGGTGTTTATTAAAAATATCCACGTGTTTCGTGTGTTTGGCGATCTCTTCGGAAAGCCCACCTGTTGCAATAACGAAAACGCTATTCTCTCCCATTTCGCTTTTAATCCTTCCGACAATACCCTCAATCATGGCAATATGTCCAACAAAAATTCCACTCTGCAAGTGTTCTTTTGTCGTTTTTCCGATAATATGATCGGGATACTGAAGGTCGATTTCATGCAATTGAGCGGCCCGGCGAATCAATTCTAATGATCCGGTAACCAGCCCGGGGGAGATGGCCCCGCCGGTATAATCACCAGATCTATCCAGGACATCGAATGTGGTTGCAGTCCCCAGGTCTATCACAATTAACGGACATTGATAATACTGTTTGGCCGCTACAAAATTACAGAGCCGATCGGCACCGATCTGTTTCGGTTCGCGTACCAGCAAGTTTATGCCCAAATTCAGATTACTGCTCACAACAAGTGGCTCGTGCCCAAAATAAATCCTGCTCATCTTTATAAAACTGTTTGTAAGCTCCGGAACTACAGAGCTGATTGCAATATTAGAAATTATTTCTGTCGGTATGTCAACGGAATTACACAGCTGTTTCACCATTATCCAGTATTCATCGACCGTACGAGTGTGCGAGCTGACAAGGCGCCAGCTCTCCAGCAGCCGTTCCTCCCGATAAATCCCCACGACTGTATTTGTATTGCCTATATCAATCACCAGCAACATTGTTTTACTCCTTTAAAACGGTTACGTCCCCAGCATAAAAAAGCTTTTGGCCAGATTTGGTCCTAAGTCGCATCCCGCCATCCTCAGAAAGACTGTCAAAAATACCCCGGTATATCTCTTTGCCGTCATCAATAGCGATTTCCTGACCGATCGATCCGCACGCATCCTGCCATGTTCTAATAATAGGCCTTTCCCCCGATTCCCGCAATACATTTAACAGGTAATCAATGGCCGCTAATACATTATTTAATATCCCGATACGGTTCCATTCGAACCCGCTTTCTGCCGCTAAAGACGTGGCACGTTCCAAGTCGTTTACGAAAAACTGCCGTTTTTGATTTACATTTAAACCGATGCCGATCACCAGTTTTTCATAGCGCCCGGCTGTTATTTTACTCTGTGCCAATATTCCACAAACCTTTTTTCCGTTAAGTAAAACATCGTTCGGCCATTTTAATGATAAATTTATCCCGGAAGGTGAACTGTCCCGAAGTCCACGATAGACACCAACCGCGGCTAAAAACGTATAAACAGCCGGCATTTTCTGGATGGATAAATTATTCAGCAGAATCGAAAACAAGAGCGCTGTTTCAGGAAAACTTTGCCACGTCCGGTTGAATCGTCCACGCCCGGCCGTCTGGTCGTCGGCCAATACAACGGTGCCATTTAAAAGGTCTTCTGCGTCCAGTAAAAACCGGTTTGTGGAATCGATTGTCTTAAAATGCAGAACAGTGTGTTGTAAAACTTTCAAATCCATTGAGAGATTTATCTTGTTGGCTACTGGTTTCATTTATTGGTTGCGTCTCTAAAAACGTTAAAAGCCACGCTCTTTGCGAATAGTCTGGTAGGCGTCATTGATAGCCTTGAATTTCTCCTCCGCCAGGTTCTGGATTTCCGGACCGAGATTGACAACTTTATCCGGATGATACTTTACCGCCAGGGACCGATAGGCTTTTTTTATCGTCTCAACATCATCTTCGGGGTTCACATTCAGGATTCCATATGCCTGATTGTTCGTTTTAATAAAGATCGATTTTATGGAATCATGGTCCTTTTCAGAAATACCAAGTCCCGAACAAATATCCTGAATGGCGCGCAGCTCCGACGGTTTAAACACTCTGTCCGCACCGGCAATTCCATACAATACATGGACCAGTTCCAGGCGGGAATAGTAGTCCATGTGCTGGCTTATTTGTCGTGAAATATCATGGATGTTATAATCCTTTTTTAAAATCTCTTTATAGAGGTACAAGAGATCCTGGGCGTTTTTTTCGCCAAATTTACTTATCAGGTAATTTTTAACGTACTGGACTTCAGACGAACGGACAGTCTCGTCGGATTTATTGACATATGCAAACAGGGAAAGCATCGCCACGGCAAAATCCCCGGCCCGCGTATCACCATAGGGTGAACTGTCCCCACGAATTGACCCGCGCCCAAAACCTGTCGCCCGCGGCTGAGTTTCAGAAAGCATACTGCCGATATAGGCCCCGAAGACCGCTCCAAGCGGTCCAAACAATGCCCATCCAATTCCACCACCAACTATAGTGCCGGTCCATTTGCCCATGTTTACCTCATAATCGAATCAAAATTCAGATAACGGAAAAAAGTAACGCTATTCCTGCAATTTTACAATGCACAAAAAAGTCCCCCGAAATAAATTATTCCGGAGGACCTTATATTTTATTTACGTATCAGATTATCGAATCGATATTCCAACACCCGCAGTCAAGACATTGTCTGCTCCCATTGTGTAGTCGGCGCTGATATTGAAAACAGCCAGTCGGATACGACCACCAATTGTTGTGCGGAATTTGTTTTCGCCCTTCAAGTCAAACTTTATTGCCGTGCCATTAAGAGGATCGTTGACATCTTCATCGTTCATATATTCATAATTGATTTCGATATTTGAACTTTCCATGCCGACAGCGCCATAGACGCCAACACCAAACAGCAACAAGCTAAGGTCTTTGCCGGCCATCAGGGTCAAAAGCGTATTGTTCGCTTCAAAAACAGAACCCAGCGCCATTTTCTGAGTATAGGCACCAACGGCAATATTTACCGGAAACATGGGAATCGGAATAAAGGGATCAAGAGCGAGCTTTACGCCGCCACCAAAAAACTGAAACGACCCGAGTTCTTCGCTCAACTCAATTTCCGGCACCCCCCTAAATACAATTTCAGCCTTAATTGGCAACATCGGCAAAGATAATCCAACCGCCGCCTGGGGAACAACTAATGGTAATGCTTTTAATCCTATACCCGACAGTGAAAAGACCGGAAACGCTTCTGCAAACTCTGAAATCATATCTTGTGTATCAGTATGATTCAGAATTAAATCGGGGATACCCTGATCTTGCAATTGACCTGTAATCATTTGCTCGATTTCATTTTGTGATCTTGGCGAAACATCTACTACCTCTTTGTCACCAAGGAATGTTGGAGCAGTACGGTCAAGATAAATATCATTCGGATTAAGTGAGATATTATAATCTGTTCCCGCCAAATTAAAGGTTTCGGAAAAGGTAAGGTCTGACAGATCGACTTTAAATGTTTTTTGTTCATCTGGAAATGTAACCGCCATAGCTCTTGCGCCAAAATCAAATCCGAGCAGTTTATGTGGTTTGGCACTGTGAAACCACCCGCTATTCATTCCTGAGCCAAAAGCTGTAGCCAGCGGATTTACATAAAATTCTGCATTCTTGGCCGCCATAGTCTGTATTCTTTCTTCAAGGGATTGCCCGGAAGCCATTCCCACAAAAAGAACCGTGATCAAGAGCATTGCGCTAAATAGTTTAATCGAATTTTTCATGTTATACTCCTTGTTTAATTTCCCACCTGTTTACATACAATAGC
>CAZAKB010000085.1:0-13252 GCA_964485475.1 uncultured bacterium | reverse complement strand
AGGGATATAATTAAGGGTAATATTAAGAACAGGTAGAATCGAATTAACAATTTCATTTGGAGCTTAATTTATTGGGGGGCGGGGTGAATGTCAATGTTGTGAATTGTAATCGGAAATAATTGATAATGTGTTTATAGCAATAATATAGGCAATATTAATTTTGGAAAAACACAGAAATAAGGTTTATAAAATGTATGTTTTTACTTCTATTTTTCTGAATATTTTTTAGGTGTATTTTTAGTAAACCGATACCATTTTGGCCGATCAAATTGGATATTTTCGAAGGTTTTTTGTTCGAGTGATTGGTTTTCTATATCATATATATATAGATTAACGGCGGAAGTGTTAATGAGACCAGTTGTAAGTGCTACAAAATTTTCGGAAGGTGATAGAGTGAAATAAAAATTTTTATATCCCGGGAATTCGGCAATTTTACTTACATTGTTATTTCCTAAATCGTAGTACATCAATATGCTGAAATTATTTGGAGATTGTTCTACAAAATAGAAACCATTTTCATCGTCTGACCATTCCGGGTAATTCCTTTTTAATTCACCAAATGTCAACTGAGTCTCTATATTGGAATTGAGATCCAGCATATATATTTGGTAAACTCCTGATCGGTCAGACATAAACAGTAGTTGATCACCATTTTCATTGATTGAGGGGCGTGCATCATTATAGATGGTTGGGTTGCTTAAATATGTGAAATTTTCGCCGTTGTTGTCCACCACCGCTAATTTTCGGACACCCTCCAGTGTATATAAAAATATTTTCTTCGTTTTTGAGCAGTAATCTAAACCGTTTACCGAAGCCGGGAAATCAAAAACAATTTGTTGTTTTGAGCCATCAGTATTCATCAGCGCGAAGCGATTGGGAGAACCTGCCCGGTAACCAATTTTATCCAGTTCTTCCATATAAAAAGGATAATGATTTTGAGCGCCATCTTCGGTTATTTTTTCCAGGAGATTGGTCTGCATGTTAAAACGGAAAACATCATAGTTTGATATATAAATGAAATCACCTGCTTCCGAAGACGAAGGTGAAAGAATGAATTCAAAACATGTTATAAACGTCAGAATAGGAATTAAAAGACAACACAAATACAAAGCCCTTTTCATTGAAACCTCCTCTGTTTCAAACTAAAATTTTTACATACTTAATCTAAATTAATACAAACAGATTGTCAAGTTTTGGACTGTCTTATAACATTCAAGGGATTGTGAAAATATTTTTGTAATTTACTAATTATGAAATGAATGAAATGCAATACCGGAACAATATGATAAAATATTCTATCGTTGGCTTTAGTTTAAGCGAACTTGAATCTTGGATGACTGAAATCGGTGAAAAACCTTTTCGCGCCCGGCAGATTTACCAGTGGATGTACAAAAAAAGTGTTCGATCCTTTGCTGAAATGCTGAACCTGTCAAAAGATTTGCGTGAGAAATTAGCGGATACGGCATCGTTATCCTTGTTCACGGCCCATGAAAAATTTGAATCAAAACTTGATAAAAGTATCAAATACTTGTTCCATTTAGCCGATGGTCAGGCCGTTGAAACGGTGTATATGGAAGAGGAAAAGCGGAGAACCGTCTGCCTCTCAACGATGGTGGGCTGTCCGATTGCCTGCCCCTATTGCGCCACCGGAGTAATGGGTTTTAAACGTAACCTGAGCGCTGGGGAAATCGTCGATCAATTGCTGTTTATTCAAAGTGATCTGGGTACGAAAGCCACGAATATTGTATTCATGGGGATGGGAGAACCGTTTCTGAATTATGATAATGTCATCAGGGCGGCGTCGATTTTGAACAGTGAGCTCGGGCCGGAAATCGCTGCACGCAGAATTACAATCTCGACCGCCGGGCTAGTACCGGAAATCCGTCGTTTTGCCGACGAAGGTCATCGATTCAAACTGGCGGTTTCTCTAAATGGAGCAACCGATTTGCAACGGAACGAGATGGTGCCGATCAACCGGAAATACCCACTGCGGGATTTAATGGCTGCGATCCAATATTATACCAGGCTGTCGCGCCGCCAGATTACATTCGAATATATTCTGATTGATGATTTTAATGACTCTGAACAGGATGCGAAGCGACTGATTAGTCTGCTGTCTCAGGTTTCCTGTAAAATCAATGTGATTCCTTACAATGAAAATGAGTTTTTGCCCTATAAGTCGCCGTCCGAACAAAAACTCAACAATTTTCTGAAACATCTTTACCGGGCACCCTTTGTAGTAACTGTCCGGCGCAGTAAGGGGCAGGATATTGCGGCGGCTTGTGGACAATTATACATCCGTGATCAGCATGACTCTTGACAAAGACCGGCTTGACCGTTATCTTGATAGTGCGGGTTAATCAGAATGCCATCACATCACCACAAACAAAAAATCAGGCGCCGCCGACTACTGTTTCTGAGAGTATTCTGTGCTGTTACCGGGGTTTTATTTTTGTTTTTTGGTACAGGAGAACTGTTTCAGGGTAGCAGTATAGTCGGGATAGTACTGATTGGAATAGCCGCAGTATTGCTGTTTGTCACGTTTACAATGCGGGTTGGGAAAGGCCGTCATTAAGTTCATGAAGCCCGGTTACCAGTGGGGCCTACCTGTACCGGATGACTGTTGTGACTGAACATCACCAATATACCAGAACCCACAAAGGGGTTATCGTTCAATAGCCTGAAAAATGGTGTGGTTGATGTGAGCCATCCGTCGGAGTCGAACCGACGACCTGCTCATTACGAGTGAGCTGCTCTACCAACTGAGCTAGGATGGCATTAAAAAGCGGAAAAATTTACAACATTGTCGGTGATTATGCAACGGCGATCTATGGAAAGCCTGTTTCATCTGTTCATGAAAACACGTATATTCTGAATAATAAATCAGCACATCTGTTACTGGGAGAGTCGCATGTTTTCCGATAAAATAATCAAGATTTTGGGGCGTCTGGGCTGGGCTGTTTTTTTCATTATACTTGGCCTGGAAACAGTGAACCTTGTGTATCGAGAAAAAACCAATCTGCATCGCTATCAACTGCCTTTTGACCTGCAGGACAGTATTGCAGTGAATTTTACGCAAGAAGGGCTTGACTCCCTGTTTGCCGGTAAAATTATCACAAGACTTGATACAATTGCCCTGGGCAATTCCCCTGATGTGAGTAAAGAAGCGTCCGAAAAAGGTCCGTCAGTGACCTATATGCGAGACAAGACATTTTTATTATCGGTTGATAATGATCGCAAACCACAGGTGAAACAAGAAGATTGGACCGGTGATTTGGAGAACCGGATTGATGATTATTTACAGGGCAAGACACAACTTTGGCTTGAAGTCAAAGACCCGATAACCGGGACAATAAACAAGATTCCGGTGAATACGGTGATAAAATTTAACACTGACGAACTATACAGCTTGTCCATTATCATTCTGGTGCTGCTGTTTACGTTTTTTAATTCCTACCTGCTGTTGCGTTATAGCCAGGCCGGCGAAAATATTCTGATTGTCTATTTCCTGATATTCCTAGTGACGCCATCCCTAAAATATTTACCAATAGAATTATTGTCAGATATCTGGAGTAAGTTAATTTCGCCGTTCTGGGGTGTCTTTTTTTATCATTTTATTGCAGTGAAATTATCGGAGAGACCGGATGTTAAGAAACTGTATATACGTTCCGCGATTATTTACCTGCTTGTATTTCTTTTGGGTTTTCATCGGCATGGAGATATGTTTGAAATTATTCTGTATATCTGGCCTGTTTACTGGTTGCTGAGAGCCATATTGTTATTAAGGAAAGAATTTCGAGCCAGCCAGAGAATTGAATATCGCCGATTGCTTTCGGCATTTAAGGGCATATCGATTTCCGGGATCGGTATAGCCATTGTTCTTGGCTGTGCCCTACTGTTGATAACAGTTTTGCCCGGTGCGCATTTTTTACTTCACAGTGATATGTTGTCGAAAATACTGGGATTGACCTTTGGATTGTCTGCGGTAGCCGGCGTGCTGATTGTGTGTATCGGTGTTCTTTGGTTTTTCGGGTCTTTTACCTGGAGTCTGCTGACCGGTACGGCCCTGGATGTGAAAATCCGCAGCACATTAATTTACACAATTGTTGGTATCGTTTTTGTCACGGTTTTTGGATTAATCGATTATTCACTGGGCGAACTGCTACAGTACCTGTTTGGCAAATTTGTCGGGTCTGAATTTATTGCCGGGATTCCGGGTACAATTGTCCTAATTTCGCTTTTTGTACCGATCCGGAATAAAGTCGAACGCATCGTGGATAACAAATTAAACACATCGGAACTGGATTTTCTGGAACGAGCGGACACGTTTACGAAAAATCTGACAGACGAAGGAGTTGTCGAAGGCTTTGAAGAATATATCTGCGAGAATCTGATTGAACAATTGCCCATTGATAAAGTTGCGCTGATCTCTTATGATTCGGAATTGGCAGGATATCGGTTTAATGAGATTCGGGGCAGCGATGTAATTGAAAATTCTATGGTAGAGGACTGTAAAAATGTACTGAAAGGGGTGCTTATACATGATATACACGAAACAACCATTGATAATCCCCAGGATATTTCCAGTTTTCCGCTGATAATTCCGATTATTTACGAAGATAGCCATAAATGGTTTCTGGCGCTTGGCAAAAAGAGAGACAGTTCAATCTATAATAAAAACGATTTGATCTCTTTTGAAAAGCTGGTGGATAAAATAAAACTGTCCCTGAAATTTATTTTAGTTTATGAAGACATTGTAAACGGGAAATTTGAAAAGACAATTCAGAAGAAGGATGAAATAATCCACAAACTTCGTGAAGAGATATCTAAAAAAACAATGAAAGAAACACTTGACAATCCGCTTTAGTTATAGGAATTTTATCAGGATACTAAGCAGTGGTTTATCCATAGACAATATGACCCAACATATTAGGTGAATTAAACTGCAGGTGAACATTGACCGGAGATTTAAGCAGATGACTGAAAAATTTAATACCAGTAAGAAAAAATCAAAAAAACAGCCATACGATTCTAAAATCGATGAGAAGTGTGAAAAATGTTCCAACGAAATTGTCTACCGAAAAAATTCATATTTTGGCAAAAAAGCATATTTTAAAATATGTAACAACTGCGGCTGGTATGAATTGTTGGATTCCGAATCCTGGGGCAAGGCAATTGCAGGCAACAAAAACGCTGACGAAGGCGATAGCGAATAAGCTCAGAATTTATTGAACGTATTAATTTTAGCCGCATTGACCAGAGAGTTGGTTCCGATCCAAAACCATCTTGTTTCTGTATATAAAAATAAACCGGGCGTCAACCTGAATTTTAAAAAAATACCGGTTGGTTTGCGTTCTCATAAAGTCGATATGAAAAATTACATGATTGAAAAATCTGTTGATATTATCATCAATGCGGGAACTGCTGGATCTGTTTCGACCCATTTGCAATTGCTGGACATCTTTTTTCCGACGCATATTTTGGATGTTAAAAACCATGTTGTTTCGTTGGAATTATCAAAATCGGTACTCAGATTGACACCGGGACATTGGAAAGCCGGTACTCTTTTTACATCAAAAAAGCCGGTTTTGTCCTCAAAACGAAAAAATGAAATAGCAAGGGATTATCGGGCGGATGCGGTGGATATGGAGGCCTATCCAATTGCCCGGGCCTGTGCTGCAGTATCAATTCCGTTTGTATCACTAAAAGTGATTTCCGATACATCAGATTCCAGCACAATGACTATATTTATGAGAAATCTGGAAAAAGCGGTTAAAAAATTGAGCATACAATTGGAAGTTTTTATCGAAATATTGTTAAAAAAAGAAGGAACTCTTTTTTAAATGGATGATCCCGGGAAAATATCGGTAATTATTCCAACCTATAACCGGGGAGAAGTGCTTGATCGGGCGATCAAGTCCGTATTATCGCAAACCTATAAAAATTTTGAATTAATTGTGATTGACGATGGTTCAACGGACAGCACGAGCCGGGTTCTCAAAAAATTTGGTAATAAGATTCGCTATTTTTCCAAGCTTCATGGCGGTGTATCATCCAGCCGGAATTTCGGACTGGAAAAATCAGAAGGCAGTTGGGTGGCGTTTCTGGATTCCGATGATTACTGGCTGCCGGAAAAACTCGAGCGGCAAATTAATTATTTAATGGACCACCCGGATATTTCTATTGTACAGACCGATGAAAAATGGATTCGCAATGGAACGCTTGTCAATCCCATGAAAAAACATCAAAAGTACTCTGGCTGGATATTTTCCCAATGTCTGCCGCTTTGTATTGTCAGTCCTTCGGCCGTAATGATTCACCAACGGGTTTTTAATGACGTGGGTGTGTTTGACGAAGATCTGCCGGTGTGCGAAGACTACGATCTATGGCTGCGGACAGCCTGTAAATACCAGATTGCCCTGATACCGGAAAAACTGATCGTCAAAACCGGCGGACATCCGGACCAATTGTCGCGGCAATATTGGGGCATGGATCGTTACAGAATCATCGCTCTTGAGAAAATATTGACCAGGGATATCAGCATTGAACAACAGGAAATGGTGCTGAGGGAAATTGTTAAAAAATTACATGTTTTGGAAATTGGTCGTCGTAAACGCTACGATTTACCCAATATTTTTGCTGGAAAATTAAATGAATACCGGAGTAAACTTGAAACCTGTCGCAAAGCTCGTTGTACTGACGGTTGATCAAATAGATAAATCCGATCATCACTATAATCTTTTTCTTCCCGATTCCGAGGAGTACTGTTTTAATGATATTATTATTGTACAAAAAACGGGGCGACGCTACCGGATTATTGACGGATTTAAAATAATTAATGCAGGTCTTCCAGTTCATCATCAGTTCCCGGCAATCTGTTTTCCGGAAAGTGCCTCATCTTTTTCTATTTTGAGCAAACTCGTTGAGACAAAAGTCAAAAAGCGGCCGCTGTTTCCGATTGAGATTGCCAGCGTATTCCAGATGGCCCGACAGGATGGTGTTTCTGACATTGAGCTAATGACATTACTTTTTCCGCTGTTCGGATTGAAATCCAATGCCGGACTGATTGACCGGTACCTTCAATTTCTGCTGCTAACGTCGTCAATTATAAAGTATATGATTGAAAAAAATGCTCCGGTAAAAACGTGGTTGTTTATACTAAAGTTTACCCAAAACGAGCAATTAGACTTGGGTGATCTGATCCGGTTGCGGCCAACTTTGAGCATTTTCGAAGAGATTGTGAGTAACCTGTATGAAATTCAAAAGCGGGAAAATCTTTCTCAAACGGATCTGTTATCACAGCTGCAATGGAAAACGATATTAACCGATGAAAACCTTGAATCAAAAGAGCGAATCGGACAAGTCCGCAATGCTATTTCCCGACGCCGGTTTCCGTTATTATCCACTCATAAAGATAATGTCGAGGCAGCGCTCCGTCAGATTACTCTGCCGGAAAATGCCGGTATCCACTACAATGATTCTTTTGAGAAAAAGGAATTGCGGCTGAACTGGTGTCTGCACACAAAAGCAGATATAAAAAAAATGAGTGATTTTTATACCGATGATACCATTCGAAAAATTCAGCAACTGCTGGATACGCTTTAGATGAACCGTAACCATCAATTTCAACGAATATATATTACCGAATCTTCACTGCTTGATTCCGTCACCAAAGAAATCCTCAGTAAAACACCTCGTCGTATTCAGCGGATTATTCCTGACGATTACAATTTCGCCGCTGAGGTTCAGGATCTTGATCCTAAAACAGTCCTCCTGTTAACCCGATCCAAAGGTGATATTGTCAAAGGGTGTCCCGGCACAGACGAGAGTTATTTATGTTGCAATTACCAGGTGGTCAACCAGACTCAGAACTGTCCGTTGCATTGTACGTATTGTATTCTACAGTTTTATCTGAATCAGCCGGCGACGGTTCTCTATACGAATTATGATGAAATATTTTTGGAATTGAAACGGAAAATTGCCCGGCAACCCAAGCGTTTCTTCCGGATTGGGACGGGAGAGCTGGGAGACAGCCTGGCCATTGAGGGATCGGTTCTTTTTGCAAAGCAGGCAATTCGGGTATTTGCTGAAACGCCCAACATGCTGCTGGAATTGAAATCCAAAACCACCAATATTCAAGACCTGTTGCACCTGGAACATAATGGGCATACGGTTTTGGCCTGGTCATTGAATCCTCAGGAAATAATTCATCAAAATGAATTGAAAACGGCGCAGTTGATTCCGCGGTTGGAGGCAGCCCAAAAAATGGCCGAGGCCGGTTATTTATTGGCTTTTCACGTTGATCCGATTCTGTTTCACCGGGATTGGGAAAGATTATATAGTGAATTAATTGATGAACTCTATTTGTATGTTGATCCGAGACAAATTGCCTGGATCAGCATGGGATCTTTGCGCTTTCCACCATCAATGAAAGAAAAGATTATCGAACGATATCCTAATACGATTATTCCATACGCAGAGATGGTGCGCGGCATGGATGGAAAACTCCGTTATGCCCGGCCGCTGCGACTGCCCATGTACCGATTGATATATCAAAAGCTGACAGCCGTACCGAGTCCACCGTTTATCTATTTTTGCATGGAAAGTTCGTTAATCTGGAAAGAAGTTTTTGGGAAAGCGCCGGAAAGTAACGCTCATCTGGACTTTATGTTTGCCGAAAGTCTGTATCGACGATTTCCAGGCCTGATATCGGAAAAACCTCAACGGTCTCACTACGATGAAGGTTTTTCGCTGGATACTCTGCCGGAGTAATATTAATGGAGAAACTTACTCAGAAACGAAGTGTTTTTTTAGTACAGGATTCCGGAATATTTCTTTCAACCAGAATAGCCCTATCAGTGTTTTAGCATCAGTGATTTGACCATTCAACACCATTGTGACGGCTTCTTCCATGGAAATTTTTACGATTTCGATAGTTTCATCATCATCCGACGACAATTTGCGTTCCTGCAGATTACTCGCCCAAAACAGGTGGAGCAACTCATCGCTGTAGCCAACACAGGTGTGAATCCGGCATACAGGTTTTAATGATTTCGGATGGTATCCGGTTTCTTCGGCCAACTCGCGCTGAATAGTGGTTTCCGGTGATTCTCCGGGATCAATTTTCCCGGCTGGCAGCTCGAGCATGATAGTATTTACAGGATAACGGAACTGTTTGACCATGATGATATACCCGTTTCCCAGGTAGGGAATTACAACCGAAGCCCCCGGGTGTTTGATATATTCGCGGGTGGATTGATTACCGGCTGGCAAGAGAACCGTGTCTTTGTAAACATTTAATAAGCGGCCGGAAAATACACATTCGGAATCTATACGATGCTCGATGAAGTCTTTTTCGTTGTTCATAAGGTTGTTGCCTGTATTTTATTTGGGTTTGTCAGAATATATTGAGGAGGATGGCCCACAAAGGGAGAAGTTCCCGTGGATGGAGGGAATTAATTGGATGGATTTATCTGACAATGGATTGTTGACAGATCCAATTAATGGATCATCCTCCTCGTAGAATCTAAATGTTCAAAAACCACCTGGGAATAAAATGCGAAACTGCGTTCGTAGATAATTCCTTCAGTTTTAATGCTTAAATATAATAAATATTTTAATAAGCGGAACAAAATATTCACTGTAGAGTAATTAAAATGCTGGCCGTTGGGCTTCTTTGGTCCGCCAGTACCCAGTTTGGATTTTTGAGATCATCCGGTTATACTATGGCAGGGATTATAAAAAAAAACGGAAGCACTGTGTCAAAAATATTTAAGAAAATAATGGAATATGATTTAAATAATAGTAGTAATCATTCGACGGTTGTGAAAATATCCGGAAAACATTCAATTAAAACAACTAACAGGCAGTTTGAGCAATTATGGTCAGGAAATTCAGAAATATATTCAATATTGAAACGTGCAAAAGATATCGAATGTGCACGGACAAAATTCTTTGAATATCTGAATAAACGGGAAGTCAGTATTTTAAATGATACGGGGTCGTATCATTCCCTGGAAAAAACGATTATTCTGGAAGCCGTATCGGTATTTAAAACAATTATATCACTTTCCAGTGAAGATGAAACAGGAATCAGCAATCTTGAAATGTTATATAATTTAGCCCGTGAAAATTCTGATGATGTAACAGAAGGGTTTATCCTTGAATTTGTACACTTGTTTAGAGCAATTAACGGCAATGCCGGCATCTATAATGAATCAGCAGCGTTGGACGAAGGTCCGGACTTTAAGTTGAAAAGGGGCCGTGAAGCGGCCGTTCAGCGATCCGAGACACTGGACCGGGAAGAGCGCAAAATCGATACTATTTTGAATAAATATCTAACAGGTCTTGATCCTCGTGTGATCAAAGACCGCGAACGTAACAAAAAAAGAATCCTGCGGTATTTCAATGCAACTGAAAATGATTGGGACAATTATCATTGGCAAAATAAACATGTAATCCGAAAGGCGGATGTTCTCAAGGAAATAATCGATTTGACCGATGAGGAAGAAAAGTCAATCCGTTTAGCCAATCAGAACCGAATACCTTTTGGAATTACTCCTTACTATGTATCATTAATGGATAAAAATTCTTCCCGAAAGCGCGATCACGCTGTTCGTGCCCAGGTGATTCCGCCACTTCATTACAGCCAAACAGTTGTAAAAAATCGTGCAACACGTTCAGAGACATTCGATTTTATGGGCGAGCACGATACCTCCCCGATTCAGCTGGTTACCCGGCGGTATCCCCAGATCGCAATTATTAAGCCCTATAGTACTTGTGCACAAATTTGTGTGTACTGTCAACGGAACTGGGAAATCAACCAGGTACTCGATCCCCATGCTTTTGCCAGATCTGAAGCCCTTGAATCGGCATTGAAATGGTTTGAAGAACATCCGGCAATCCAGGAAGTTTTAATTACCGGCGGCGACCCAATGGTTATGAGTGATGCAAAAATCGAATATCTTCTGGATCGATTTGCAGCTATTGAGCATATTCAGCGCATACGAATTGGTACACGGATGTTTGTGGTTCTGCCCCAGCGTTTCACAGACAACCTTGTGAACATTCTGGACCGGCACCATGAATTTGGTAAGCGGGAGATTGCGCTTGTGACGCATTTTGAACATGTCTGGGAAGTGACACCAGAAACAGTCTCAGCCATTGAGAAGGTTCGGAAAAAAGGTCTTAGTGTTTATAATCAAGCCGTGTTTACCTATGAGAACAGTCGTCGTTTCGAGTTGGTGGCCTTGCGAAGACAACTCCGTCTGGCGGGTGTAGATCCCTACTATACTTTTAATGCAAAAGGCAAAGATGAAACCCGGGAATATCGTGTGCCAATTGCTCGTCTTCTTCAGGAACGCAAAGAGGAAGCGCGGCTATTGCCGGGTCTAGATCGGACGGACGAGCCTGTTTTTAATGTCCCGCGACTGGGGAAAAATCATCTCCGGGCCGGTCAGGACCATCAGGTGTTGGCCATTCTTCCTGATGGCCGTCGGGTTTACCAGTTTCTACCATGGGAGAAAAACATTAAATTGGTTCCCGCCTATACCCATAAAGATGTTTCTATTTTTGAATACCTGAAGACGTTGCACAAACGGGGTGAAAACATCGACGATTATCGGAGTATCTGGTACTACTATTAACCAATTGTTCGGTACAGGTATAAACACCGGCCAGCATTTCCTTGAATATTGTAGTAAAATATGATAATTTTCAGGCTGTTGTGATTGTCAGTTGAATATTAAATAAAAGAGGTAATTATGTCTAAATATGTTTATACGTTTGGTGACGGTAAGGCCGAGGGAAAAGCCTCCGATAAAAATCTGTTGGGCGGCAAAGGTGCGAATCTTGCCGAGATGAATCTGATCGGCGTTCCGGTTCCGGCTGGTTTTACCATTACTACTGAGGTGTGTACGAATTATACCAATGAGGGTAAAGAAAAAACTGTTACGGTGATCAGGGAACAGGTTGAGGCCGGTGTTAAGCACATCGAAAATATCATGGGAGCGAAGTTCGGTGATCGTGATAATCCATTGCTGGTTTCTGTGCGATCCGGTGCCCGGGCATCGATGCCCGGTATGATGGATACGGTTCTGAACCTTGGACTCAATGACGATGCCGTTGCTGGTCTGGCAAAAAAATCCGATAATGCGCGGTTTGCATGGGATTCTTATCGTCGTTTTGTACAGATGTACGGTGATGTGGTTCTCGGAATGAAACCGGAAAGCAAAGAGGACATTGATCCTTTCGAAGAAATTATCGAAGGTATCAAAGAAAGTAAGGGCGTTGAAAACGATACAGAACTAACTGTTGAAGATCTGAAAGACATGGTTTCCCAGTTCAAATCTGCGGTTAAAAAGGTGACCGGACATGATTTTCCGACCAATCCATGGGATCAACTCTGGGGTGCAATTGCGGCGGTGTTCGGCTCATGGAATAACGATCGCGCAATAGTATATCGCCGGATGGAAGGAATTCCGGTCGAATGGGGAACAGCCGTGAATGTACAGGCGATGGTTTATGGAAATATGGGCGATAATTCGGCCACCGGTGTAGCTTTTACTCGCGACGCCGGAACCGGTGAAAACATTTTCAATGGTGAATACCTGATCAATGCTCAGGGCGAGGATGTGGTAGCCGGAATACGGACGCCCCAGCAGATTACCCTGGAAGGTTCCAAGCGTTGGGCAAAATTGGCAACGGTATCCGAAGAAGAACGGAGAACGAAATATCCATCATTGGAAGAGGCCATGCCGGTGGTTTACAAGCAGCTGAGTGATGTTGAAACCAAGCTCGAGAATCACTATAAAGATATGCAGGATTTGGAATTTACCATCCAGGATGGACGGCTTTGGTTGCTCCAGACCCGCAATGGTAAACGGACCGGCTCCGCAATGGTGAATATTGCCATTGAAATGCTCGAGGAAGGAATGATTGACGAGAAAACGGCCATTATGCGCGTTGGGCCGAACAGACTCGATGAATTGTTGCACCCGGTTTTTAACACCGATGCTTTGGCAAATGCAAAAGTCATAGCCAAAGGTTTACCGGCCTCACCGGGCGCGGCAACGGGAAAAATCGTTTTCTTTGCCGACGAAGCCCAGGAATGGGCTGCCCGTGGTGAGAAAGTTATATTGGTCCGGATCGAAACCTCTCCCGAGGATCTGGCCGGTATGGATGCCGCTCAGGGTATTCTGACCGCCCGCGGTGGAATGACCTCGCATGCCGCTGTTGTGGCTCGCGGGATGGG
>CAZAKB010000084.1:11105-13642 GCA_964485475.1 uncultured bacterium | reverse complement strand
ATAAAATCAGACTGTACATTTGTCCCCGAACGACCATATCTACCAATTCACCGATCACTGCGACAAACCCCGTAACAGCCGGAAAAGTCTCTTCGTCGAATTCAGTTTTTACATACTCCCGGGTATCTTTCAGAAGTCGGTTCAGCGACACAGAGCTGGTTTCATTCACTCGTGCCATAATCTGAGCCTGACTATAATCATAATCGACAACCTGGCTTAGATCATCTTCATCCCCGGAAATGGAAAACAGCAGCAGGTATTGCGCCACGGCTTCGCGGGTATCGGGCAACACATAATACTGACTACTGTCCCCGTTAAAAGCTTTATTCATTTTTTTAATATAATCAACAATGGAAATCGTACGGGTCACCGTCGGCTCCTGCTCAAGATAATCGCAAAGACGTTCCATCTTATTCAGAACAACTGGATCTTTGATATCACCTTCCGTTTTGATACTTAATTGCGTGGAACCGCCAAAATATTTATCAATAATATCGTTACTTTTTCGAATTTCCGATGACTTCCGATAATAATGCATTGGATTTGTATCAACAACAATGCGCGGAATACCGGAAGCGATCAGTGCAATAAAAACCAGGCAACCGATTAAATAGGCTTTACGGTACTTAATAAAAAACTGCCCCCACCGGCTCAGAAACTTATTCATTCTTTTGGAATTACCATCGGTTTTCAGGATCATCGGGACAGCCAGCAATTGTAGAGCCGCCGGTACAAAGGTCACGCTTAGAAGCAACGCCAACGCCACACCAAATGATGCCAACAGCCCCAGCTGACGCGCCGGTAGCAACACATGGGATTGCAGACTCAAAAATCCGATGACCGTGGTAATACCAGCCAGAAATACCGGCACTTTTAAATGTTCCATAGTTCGGTGAATGATGGAATTCTGATGTTTATCGGTGCTGGAGCTATACTCTTCGAAATAATGGGAAATAATATGGATACTGTAATCATTGGCAATAGCAATCAGCATTACCGGGATTAAAACGCTGATAAAACTGAATTTCATCCCCAGCAATCCCATCAAACCAAGCGTATTAATAATGCTCATAATGACCACCGCGAAGGGCAGAAAAGCGCCTGCCCAGCTCCTAAAACTGAAAATGAGCAGAAATATCATTAGAGAAATGCCAAACGGAAGCAACGCCTTCATATCCTTCTGCATCGTCATGGTAATCGACCGCCGGGTAATGGGCAGTCCGGCAATATCGATCTCCTCGGGACCTTCATATTTTTTTTTCAAATCATGAAAAATCTGATAGGCTTTCAAATCAGTATCATTGCCACCGGATACTGACAATATCGCAATTACTGAAGTCCTCTGAAAATCTTTTGAGACAATATTTCCGTAAATCAGATCATCGTCCATAACCGTTTGGCGCAGTGCAGATCGTTCCTCCTCGTTTTCAGGAATTTTTTCAATTAGATCCTGGACCTCAAATCCCCCCTCGATTCCACTAATCTTAAACATATTGGTAATTGACAGGACCCTATCGACAATGGACAACTCTTCAACTTCATCACTGAGAATTTGAATTTTCTTAAGGGTTGCCTCACTGAATATATCGTCGGACTTCAGGGATATCATCACCATTTCCGACCCTCCGAAAATATCTTCCATTTCATTGATCGATACGATAATTTCCTGATCGGCTGGCAGCATCGATTTTATATCAGGATCAATGATGATTTTCGAAATATTCCATCCCATTAATAACGTTACTAAAATACTTACCCCTATTACGGTTCTGGGGTAATGCATCACAAAATCTATCCAGTTTTTCAGATTATCTTGTTTTCCGGTTTTCATAATTCATCAATCTAAATTGCAATTAAACATGTTTTACTTCCGGCCCCAGGCAAGCAGCATCCCCGGCGGTGTTATGACGATTCCCAGTAAGAATGCTTTTAAGAAATTTTTCCTGAATCGAAACTCTGCCAAGCCGGCGACCTGCAGGCAAATAATAAGGTAAAGCACGATGATAATACTCAGATTGTTGAGGCAAAAATGTCCAAGCGCCGGCCACCATCCGGCACTGTAGGCAGGTAAACTGACAAACCAGTTATACAACCAGATTAATCCTTTGACCAACCAGTAAAGTACAATTGCACCAGAAACGGTAAACAGAATTTTGGATATTCGTTTATCCAGTTGCTCACTCATCATTTCTCCTGTTATTATTTATAATAAATTTTGGTTTACTAATCATCAAAAGTGCTGGCATAACGGTCAGCGCGCCCAGTAAACATACCACAACGGATATAACAATTAAAAATCCGAAAAAATAGATCGGTAAAAATCCCGACAGCAAAAACACCACAAAGCCCGTCGTCACAGATAAGCCATTATATAAAATTCCTTTGCCGCTGGTTTGTAGTGTAACCGGGATCGCCGTTTTGAGACTGAGCCCCTTCCTGACTTCCAGGCGACAGCGATACAAAAAATGAATGGTATAATCAATCCCGACTCCAATCATGATGCTGGACAGCATCACCGTCGCCATATCCAGACGAAT
>CAZAKB010000084.1:0-11005 GCA_964485475.1 uncultured bacterium | reverse complement strand
GTTTTTTTTATATAATCTAAAATATTGAGATATAGTCGATAGGAATCCGCTGAGCCCGTTTCCACAATCCGGGCGATAATTTGGGCCTTCTCATAATCATAATCGACAAATTGATCAAGGTCCTCGGCATCGCCAGATAATGTATACAGGAGCAGGTATTGCGCGACCTCTTCCCGGGTTTCAGGTATCTGATAATACTCAACGCTGTCTGCATGAAATGCCCGGTTCATTAGTTTCAGCTGTTCAACAATAGAGGTAACCGACGTTATCTGCTCTTTTGTTTTCAGATAATTGGACAAGTCTTCCATTTTGTGGAGAAATTCCGGCGATTTAATATCACCTTCGGCCAGAATCGACAATTGGGATGAACCGCCGAATTCCTTATCGATAAAATCATTGCTTTTGCGTAGCTCGGAATTCGCATCCCAAAAATAGACCGGATTCGTATCAACCTCAATTCTTCGGATGCCAGCTGCGATGATGATAACAATGACCGTAAAAATCAGTAGGAAACCTTTGTTGTGCCGGGTAAAATAACTTCCCCAATGGTTAAGAAATCGATCCAGGCGCCCGGATACCGAACCGCTTTGTAAATGCAACGGAAATGGTAGTAATACCAGTGCCGCCGGCAAAAATGTCATACTGATCAAAAACGCCACCACAATCCCAAATGAGACCAGAATGCCCAATTCATGAACCGGCGGTAACACATGTGACTGTAAACTGAGAAAACCAATCAAGGTCGTCAGCCCCGATAAAAATACCGGTGTAATCATCAGGTCTAAGGCTGATTTAATCACATTGCGTTTATCATCCGGATCTTTACAATCCCGACATTTACTGAAATATTGAGACAGAATGTGAATGCTGTAGCTGCTGGTCACGGCTATCAACATCACCGGCACCATCAATCCGATGAACGTGAATTCCATACCCATAATCGCCATAAATCCCAGGGTATTAGCAACGACCAGTATAAGAATAACAAAAGGCAAAAAGGCGCCAATCCAGCTGCGAAAACTGAATACCAGGAATACTATCATCAACACAATCCCATAAGGGAATAGGGTCATGACATCACCCTGCATAGTCACCCCGACCTCACGGCGCGTCAATGGATAGCCCGCAAGGTATATGGTTTCGGGTTTTTCATAACGCTGGCGGATATCATCGAAATCCCGGAATAATCGTTCATCGCCATAATCTTCTACTGAATTATTCAGCATGGCAATTATTGCCGCATTTTTAAAATCTCTGGATGTGACAGCTCCATGGAGCAATTCATTACCACGGATCCGGTCTTTAATGGCATTAATTTCCGCTTCTGTCACCGGGAATTGGTCAATCACCTGGCTCACTTCAAAACCAATATCACTACCGGTAATATCTTCAACATTGGTCAGCGATACAACTTTGTTTATATATGGCAAATCCTCAATTTCCGTGGTCATATCCCGAACCTTGGCCAGCGTAGTTTCACTGAAAATATTTTCCGAGGATATCGACACCAAAATCAACTCTGTCCCGCCGAATAGGTCGCTCATTTCATCCATCGCCGTAACAATGGCAAAATCATCCGGCAACATCTCCTGCACATCCGGTTCGATCTGGAGGTCCAGGATATTCCAGCCAATCAGAATAGTAATGAATATCCAACCGGCAATAACAGTTCGAGGAAACTTAAGTACTTTATTAATCCATCCATAAATCATCATAATTACTCATGATCCAGAGAATTCACATCAAAACGCTGCCCCTCTTCCATCATTCCATTCATGATTAAGTCGATAAAAGATTTCATCATTTCCGGAATAGAATAGGGATATTTAATAAAAAACTCCGGTTGAAAGACACTTTGGATAACATTAAAAATGACACCAGTTAAAAAATCGATTTTAACTTCTTTACGGATAATGCCCTGACTTTTAGCCATTTCAAAGGAATGTGTTAAATCCTTCAGCACATCACTGCGAAATTGTTCGATCCGGTTCCAGATATGGGGATAATATAGCTTTATTTCATATATTGAATTTGAATTCATTACTGATAAATGATTTAGGATAATTTGGACAATTTTATAGATATGTTTGAGAAGGTCATCGGGTTCTTTGTGTAACTTTTCTACTTTTGAAAACAAATCATTAAAATTATACATCAGCACAGATTCGACGAACTCCTCTTTGCTTGCGAAGTACTTATAGACTGTTTTTTTACTGATTCGAAGTTCAGCTGCTAAAGTTTCAATTGTAAAACTGCGAATACCGTTTTTCATAATCTGCGTCCGTGCATGTTCAATCACTGGACGGAATGATAAAGGTAGTTCTTTTTCGCCCACTGGAAACGTTTTCTGTATCATACGTTTCCAAAGTATAAAATATTATCTCAAAATAAAAGATTATTTTTTACTTTTTTCAGAAATATTTACGTTGAGGGTGTGCTTTTATTAATTAATTTTACAATGATTGGCAGATTGTTCTCGTCAATTAACCGCTTTACAATTCGCCCGTTGTCTTTCGTACGTACAATAATATTGAGTTCGACCGGTTTATGCCACAGAGTAATGATTTCCGCCATTGATTTTAAACGCTCTAAAAATGTCTCTTCCAGAATGGACTGGGTGGTTTCTACCAGATAGCAACGATATTTACTGCCTTTTTCAATAATCAAATCCGGGACATAGGCCTTCCAGTATCTGGGAAAATCTTCATAGTCGTTGAGGTATTTTGTATATATCGTGTAATCCCTTTTACTATACCGTCGTACCAAATAACGCAGAAGATTCATCTCGCTATACTTCTGACGGGTCTGTACCAGCGAGCGCCGCATTACACTGATCACCCGGGCATATAAAATATTCAGGTCAAAGGGTTTTGTCACATAATCATCTGCGCCCGAAACGAGACCGCTTATTTGTGATGACGGAGCAGACTGTCCCGTTAACATGATTACTGGAATTTGAGCAGCGATTGGATGGTCTTTAAAACTTTTCAATAAATCCATCCCGCTTTTTCCGGGAAGATTAATATCAAGGATAATTACATCTGGTTCAAACCGAACTATCGTTTCAATTGCTTTTAATCCGTCTCCAAGTGTTTTTACCTCCATTTGGCGTGACGTAAAAAATGCTTCGATCAATTCCCGAATTGCACCGTCGTCATCAATCGCCAGAATTTTTCTCAAAATTACTCTCCACAATTTTTACGAAACAAATATACAGAATATTTGTTTAAAAAGGTAAGTGCTATTTAACAGGCAGAAAACGTGATTCAAATCATTTTTTCATTATTTTCTGAAATATTTGAAAATATATTGAAACTTTTTCCATCTAGAACACATCTAACTAGTAGTTTGAAAATTGAGTGCCATTTTAACAAGCATGTCTATTGGCATCATTATTGTACAAGTAATTACCAGTTTTGCTATTTGAGAATAAGAAAAACTTACAAAATATCCCCTCCCCCTCCCCGGATGTGCCGTAATATCCCTCATAAATCCCCTCATTAACGTTCGGGGAGGGTAACCTCATCTATCCCAAGATAGAATACAAAGGCCGCCTGAATTACTTCAGACGGCCTCTTTTATTTTTGTTTCAATCAATTGGCAATCGGAAAACTTGGCCGGATATCAACCGGTAAATGGCTCAATTGAGCCACATAGTCAGCCATTATCGGTGTCATCACCCGGTATTGTTCAATCAATTTTTTCCCGCGATCATAATCACCATACGCTTCAATCAATAACAATTCTTCAGCAAGACCTTTAATGGCAGCAATCAACTTTGTATCATCCAGGTTCAGTTTACCGTTCTCGTCCTGGTAAAAGGCACCCTTTTCCATAAAATAGTTGAATTGTATGGCGACCCCGCCACCATGAGCTTCGTCTATACCGAAGCGGATTGATCGGTACATACCGCCCAGATAACTCGCAAAAGCTGATTCCTTATTCATTGGAAAAACACCCTTATCCATCAGATACATATAAGTGAATTGACCAAGAACATCGGCTTTGCATTCCTCGATTGTCGGGTAGAGTTCTTTAAGTTCAAGGCTGACAGTTGTTTTCGTGCCGTCTTCCTTTGTAATAATGCCAGGACCCAGACCATGGCTGACTTCATGCATCAGCACATGATTGAAATAGGCATCGAAAGATACATGCGCCAGCGGTTCCGGCGCCAGAATCGTATTGACAATCGGAATCCAGCATTTCTCATACTTTGCCTGGGCGACATTTTTCAGCATGACCTTTTTTGACCCCTTTGCCTCACGAACCCGTTCATCATTTGGTAAATTGAAAGCGGTTGTCTGAACGCCCGCTTTTGTATCACCAGCGGAAAATATTTCCTGTACGACCTTTACCGGTGATGAACTGCCACGATTAAAATTCTTAAATTTATCGGGAATTGGTAAAGCGGCTTCCAGTTCATTCAAGTACTTTGCAACCGTCGTCAGTTTTTCGCTCTCGGCATGGTCCACAATACAAATAAACGCTTCATAGGCAGCCTTGTAACTGAAAATCTGATCCTCATAAACTTCATAAGGACCAATCACTACCTCAAAATCACCAGCCAGATCCATCCAGGCCATATCACTTTCATAATAATCATCGGTCATAAAATCCCGGGCCCGGAGCTTGAGATATTTTGCCAATGTCGGATCCTTCGTCAAATCAGCTGCTTCCTTCAATAGACGACTGGCCTCTTCCACCAAATCAGCATATTCTTCGTGATATGGGACTGCAATTAGCTCGCCAGATTTGGCTCTTTTAATAACCGTAAATGTATTACTGAACGCTTCTTTTTGATCCGGATTATTTTCAATGGTTTTTAGGAATTCTTCCTTGGTCATATCCTCCGGATAAAATCCGGCGCCATCCGGTTTTTCTTTCTTGTTAATGAATGGATGGTTCTCTACCAATCGGTTCCAAGGGCCAAACATAACATTGAACAGTTCAAGATAAGGCGCATCATTCGGATCTTCGGATAGCTGTAGTTCTGCCCTGATCGCGGGATTGTCTTTACTAACTTGTAATAAAAACAATTCATCCATGATTTTTGCCGCTTCCAGCAGGCGTGTCAATACCTGAAAATCGCTCGGTTTGAGCCCGGATAAATCCGCGTTCAACTCCACCGGAGCCAGTTTCTCCAGTTCGCCATTTACATAATTTAAATCTGCCTTACTGCGAATCACTCTGTCTCCGCAGCTGAATATCATTAATACGATTGCTAACAATACCACAAGCAAAATCCAACGAGTTTGATTTCGTTTCATCGTCTATTTCTCCTTGATTAAATATTCTCACTTTCTTCCTATTTTATCAACAAGCATTTACCCTGAGTTTTCTGAGAGCCCATTTGGATACTATACAAATAGATTCCTGACGGTAAATAGCGGGAAATCCATGGAACAGTATATTGCCCAGGCCCCTTATTTAACAAGATCATCTTATCGACCTCTTTACCATTAACATTATAAAATGTAAAAGTAATATCGCCACTGTCAATCAATTGAATCTGGAAATTCGATGTATTATTAAAAGGATTTGGATACTGTTTTTCCAAGCAGAAATGGTCTGCATCCTGTCTGTCTGTTTTCTCAATTCCGGAAGATTCGATAAAACGAATTTTCAAATCATCGAAATATATTGTGCCTGATCCTTTATTAGCATCTTTAGTTTCAACAAGATAAATTCTTGTCCACGTAATAGGATAGTTAAGCACTGCGGTGGAATTTACCCAACTTGGTATGGCATCTTCAAGTAATATTTCCACATACTGCCATTCATTTTTCCAATCTATACCAGGACTTGAGTCTGTAAAGTTTACAATAAACTTTTCGCCATCATTATCTTTAAATTCACCACGTAGCCAATGATTGCTGCTATCACCATAAACATAGATTCCTACGGCATCAGGTGTGCCGGAAATTGGTAATAAAATATCCATGTATAACGCACTTGTACCACCGGTTAAAAGATTATATTCCATCTTACCGGATGATGGTTCGGAATAATAGACATCAGTCGATAATGTAAATGTTCCCGTCGCAATTGCAGAAGACACTGTCCAATTGTCAACATCACCAAAATCATCAACTAACACAGTCGTAGCCGCGCCAACTGTGACAGATACCGTATCTGCAACGAACCCATAAGTAGCGATTATTTCCCCTTTACTAATCGTATTTGCACTAAAATATCCTGTTTCCGATATTGTTCCAACTCCCCCCGTGACCGTCCATTCATATTCATCAAGGGATAAATCAATTTTATGACCAAAGTAATCTTGAGCAGTCGCTGATAATTGCTGTTTTTCCCCTACTTCTAAAATTATTGGATCTGGCTCTAACTCAATTTCACCGATTTCGGTAATATGTACTAATACAGAATCTTTAATACTATCAATCATCGTAGATATATAACCGGAGGCGGTATCATTGCCAGCAGTGAATAATCCATTTACATCTATCGTACCAATATTACTATCACAATTCCAATTGATTTGGTCAATTGGGTATGTTACTTTATTATTATATTTATCATAACCATCTGCGGAAAATTGTTTCGTCGTTCCAGGTAATAAAAATACATATCGTTGTTTGATCCATAATTTTGAGAAATCACTGATTGGAGCTGTACTAACAATCATCAGTGCATTTGATACTGATCTTTCTACGCCATCCGATGGACTATTCATAACACTGTTTCGGACTACCATTGCACTGGAGCCGCCACCATCAAAGTTAATTCCGTGATAGACTCCCCTTTCCATCATATAGTCCGCTAATTCATAGAGTGACATGCCGATACTAAAACCTGTCTGTCGTCCATCTACAACAAAAAGATATAATTTGGTTGAGTCTTGTGAAAAACCAATTGCTGTTCGCGGATGACGATCAGATGAAAAGCTGCCACTTGGAACCGTGACCGATCCATTGCGAATCATGGAAGGGCCGCCACCGATTAATTCACGGATTCTCCGTGTCTCCGGTGACAACTTCAGTACCATTTTGATTGTATCACCAACAAACGTAGCTGCGTTGAGAAAATCCCTTGAAACTCCATGGCCGGACAGCACAACGCCATTTGAAGGGATAGTATTATTACCATGTCCGGATTCAAGAATACTATCTTTTGCAACGATTTTAAGATAGACAGTATCGTTAATCATCGGATCATTAACATATTCGGCAATTATTTCGGCACCCCACTCATTTGTACCGGTCTTTGATCCAATATATTTATTGTAAAGAACCAAATAATTAGATTCACGGTCTTCGTTTACTCCATGTATTGCACTGAGAGTATCATCTTTACCCCATACAAATCCTGAATATGAAAAGATTCCTTCAAATGGTTCTTTGTTATCAGTAATCCCAAAGGCTTCTCTAGTGATTGGCAGGCGTAGCAGCTCACCCTGGAGTACTTGTGCATTTATTGGTACTCCTGTGCTAGTATTATAGAAATCACCATTCGTGGCTCCTACTATTTTATGATCATCATAATCATTTCGTTTTGCCATTGATGATGGTTTTTCAAATCCAGCTATATTATCATCCGCTTTTGCCGTCTCTATCTGAATCCATTCGTTTTCTAAATCAACTTGAAGAATGTAAAGGTGCCAAGGTCCCTCTTCAAGATAATCGTGATAATACATGACACCCGGACCAACGGGAATAGTATTAATAATTTCAGCAAAAATGATTGCTGGAAATAATGCTAAGACGAATAAAATATATTTAGTTTTCAAGACTCTTCTCTACCCATATTTGAACTAATTCAATTAATGTATCGACCGCTTCTTCCATAGCCTGTACAGCAATCCACTCCAGTTTACCATGAAAATTATGACCACCGGTAAAAATATTCGGCGTCAACAGGCCCATAAAACAGAGTCGCGCGCCGTCGGTGCCACCACGAATCAGCTGGAGTTGCGGCTCAATCCCCGCCCGGCTGACGGCTTCCAGTGCATAATCGATAACCTTAGGATCTTCATCTATTTTCACTTTCATGTTCTGATATGATTCTCTGATTTCCAGTTCAATTTTTGCTTTCGGATAACGGCCAATCATCAGTTCACAAATCTGCTGCAAACGCTCTGCTTTTGCGCTCATCCCAACCTGTTCAAAATCCCGAATCAGGTATTTCACACTGGCTTTTTCAATACCACCCTCAAGTACATACGGATGTAAATATCCTTCCCGTTTTTCCGTCGTTTCCGGTGATGGGTCGGCATTCAACTCCATAATAATATCTGACACGATCTTGATCGCATTGACGAGTTTGTTTTTCGCGTATCCCGGATGCACATTGATGCCGTGAACCGTAAATATCGCCGCTGCAGCATTGAAGGTTTCATTTTCAATCTCGCCTACGGTTTCACCGTCCACTGTATAGGCATAGTCGGCACCGAATTTCTTCACATCGAAGAATTTCGTTCCGGCACCCACCTCTTCATCGGGCGTAAAACCGATTCGAAGCGTTCCGTGTTTTACTTCAGGATGTATAACCAGATATTCCAGCAGTGTCATGATTTCCGCAATACCGGCCTTGTTATCAGCGCCGAGCAATGTCGTTCCATCAGAAGTGATAATATCATGACTGATATGATCTTTCAACGCCGGATTTTCGTCGAAATGCAGTACCTGTTCCGAATCACCTGGCAATACAATATCGCCACCGTCGTAATTTTTATGAATAATGGGTTTAACATTGGCTCCGCTAACTTCAGGCGAAGTATCCACATGGGCAATCAAACCGATTACCGGAACTTTTTTATTTTCCTCCATATTCAGATTTGAAGGTAAAGTTGCAGTTACATAGCCGTATTGGTCCATTGCAGCGTCTTTAAGCCCTATTTCCTTCAGTTCTTCGACCAGCAATTTCAGTAAATCCTTCTGTTTATCGGTGCTGGGATATTTATCTTCAAACTCCTCTTTGGACTGTGTATCGATTTTAACATAACGAAAAAAACGGTCGGTCATTGTGCTGTTCATGGCTTTTCCTTTGCTTTATATTGTATTATTGAGTGTTGAGTGTTAAATGCGGCTGAAAAACAGTACTTTTTCATCGTTGATAAAATAGCAATTATTCCGTTAAATGTGTACTGTAAAACCGTTGAAAAGAGAATTTTTTTAATCGAAAGAATTCCCCGATGCTTGCGTCGGGGTAGTTCACTATGATAACTTTCGTAATATACTGTAAAAACAATACCAATACTTTTGGTATATAATTTGTGTTTATTCCTATATTCGATAAAATGTAAATGGAAATAATTATGCCAAGTACCATATAAACCCAATTTTGTAATCCGGACGTAAATGCACCCCCATTTATCCGGATATCCAAATGACCAAAAAAGAAATGGTGAAGAGTAAATAAAACTTAATCAAAAGGAGGGAAAAATGAAATCAGGACCAAAATGAAAACCCTGCACAAAAGTAACGGCTTCTGTGCGGGGAGAATCCAAATCTGCTTGTTAAATAAAACTTGCAGATTCAGAAACGATAAGTAAAATTATGAAAGAGGAAATTGACATGCAAATATGTGTAACCGGAATATTAAAACTGGACCGTCATGATATTTAAAATCCCCAAAAAAGTTATCCGATTATTGCTCGTATTATCTATATGTATGTATTCCTGTAAAGAATGTCCGACAGAGAACCCTCAGAATGGTGAAGATACGACAATCAGTCTGAACCTCATTCATCGGGATTGCATATCAGCCCTGATTCAGGTAGAAATGAATGTAGACAGTACTCAACTGAATACGTTCTTACTAAAGAACGACGTTGACACGCTTGGAGAGTATCATTTTCATGGAAGTGATACAGCACTTACAATCTCCAATCTGGAACCATCTACGGATTACTCATTTCTTGTAGTATCACCCGTAAATAAAAACAAAAGTATTCGCTCTGATACGGTTATGTTTCGAACAATGGATTTGAGTAACAAACAATTCACTGCTGAAACGTTTCGATATAACACGGTTTTTATGGTAATGCGGGATGCCTGGATATTTGATGAGAATAATATATGGGTAATTGGAACTTTTGATTTGGATACTGATGGAGATGGATATGAGGAACCTTATAATTTTTCCATTTTCAATGGAAATGAGTGGCAACCTAAGCTTATAGAGCTAATTGGTAACTGGGGTTCGGATATTATTGCATTTTCAGAAGATGATATTTGGGTTCTTGAATGCTCTCCAATAAATATTATGAGTGATTTTATTGGAGAAAGATATAGACTATATAATCAAGGAATAATTCCAGATACAATTTGTCTGCAGGCGATGTATTCAATATCACCAAGTGATATTTACTTTGCTGGTCCATCAGGGTCTCTGGTTCATTATGATGGTGAAGAATTCAGTGCCCTGGATTCGGGGACAGATTTTGATATTGTTAATATTGATGGTGATGAATATGGCAATATGGCTTATGTTGCCCGTAATCCCCATAATTCACAGGAAACGCAAGTAATGATATTGAAAAATGGCAAATGGCAGGAACTACTGCACTCATATTCGGTCACAGGCAATTTATCTGAAGGTGATTATGGATACTTGAATTGCCTCGATGTATTTGATGGTTTTGTATATATCGTTACATTCAATCATTTGGTACGTTATCATTTTGAGACCGGGAATATTTCAAGAATATACGGTCGTCAAAGCGGCATTGAAATGTTTATTTTAGACCATAATGATATTATGATCTTTACCAGTTACGGTAGTTCCTTTTTCTATAATGGTAAGACCTTTACAGAGATCAGTGACGGGACGCCGGATACGTATTATTACAGTGGTCATTATAACGGTCAAATGGGATGTATTGCCGGGGATCATATTTGCATTGTCAGACAACAGTAAAATGGAGCATGACAATGAAGAAATATAGTGTTTTAATCGAAAGAATTCCCCGATGGTTGCGTAAGGGTAGTTCATTTCGGAAATTAAATTAGACTGCTGTATTCTTGCCATACTTTTGGTAAATTAAGTA
>CAZAKB010000083.1:0-13643 GCA_964485475.1 uncultured bacterium | reverse complement strand
CGGGATATTTCCAGAAAGGCTTTTGCTGTCTGTGATTCCGGATATTTCAAAACCATCGGTGTACCGTTATCACCACATTCACGACCTTGCTTTTCCATAGGGATCCGGCCTAAAAAAGTCACTTCCATTTCTGTGGCCATCTTCTCACCACCGCCGGTACCAAAGAAATCAATCGACTCACCGCAATGCGGGCAGATCAGGCCAGACATATTTTCAACAACAGCAATTTTGGGAATGTTTAACTTTTTTGCCATGTTCACGGCCCGGCGACAGTCAAGCAATGAAACTTCCTGAGGTGTCGTCACAACAATGGCCAGTTGAGGATGCATTTTCTGGGAAACTGTCAGAATTTCATCGCCGGTTCCCGGCGGAAGATCAGTCACCAGAATATCAAGTTCGTCCCAAACCACATCGGCAAGGAATTGTGATATTGTGCCCGACCGCAGTGGTCCCCGCCAAATAACCGGTTGGTCTTTGGGAATCATCGGGGCAATTGAAATTACCCGAAGCCCATCTTTAATCTGCGGTAATATCTGATGCTGGTCCATCATTTCCGGCATACCGGACAAACCAACCAACTGGGGAATATTTGGACCGGTAATATCAGCATCTAACAGGCCAACTTTTAGTTTCTCTTTCAATAACGAATAGGCCAGATTCACAGCCACGGTGCTCTTCCCAACACCGCCTTTACCACTAAAAACAGCGATACGGTTTTTAATCAAGTCCAGATTTTGCTTTATACGCTGGTCCTGCTCCTGCATCTCCGCCATTCGATCTCTTTGTTCCGCCACAATAGATTCCTTTCTAATTATTCATTTACAATTCGATAATTTTTCCAGCGCCACCGGAAATATACTTATCTGGATAAATTTCTTTTAATTCGCTGATTGCCTGTGTACAGTGAGTCGGGCAAATCTTTCGAATATTCTTTAATATATCAAATTCTTTAAAAGCGTGAAAACCGCCCACAACGGCATAAATTTTTCCATAGGGTTCTGATGCTTTCATAATTTTTCTCAATCCCGGATGGGAACAACCGGCAACTATAACGATTCCATTTTCCGATTCAATAATCAACGACTGTTCGATGCCTTTTAGTTCACCGGTAGAGTGAAATCTATCTCCAATAGTAACAGGCTTCGACACATGAATCACCTTGGCGGCATTCCGCACTCCCCGAAGAGACTCAGGTACATAAACCGTCACCTTGTTATTTATCGCTAAAAATGCGGCCAGACCACCGGTATGATCAAAATGATGATGGGAGATGAAAACCGTATCAATTGAAGTCGGATCAATGCCCATTTTCTGCATATTATTCAGAAGAATATCGCCATCGGCACCGGCATCAAAAAGTATCATTTTTTTTTCAAACTCGATAACTGCTGCAAACCCCCAGTCAGTTTGCATGTCATTACGAATCGATGTGTTATCATAAACGATTTTAATTAGCATCGATTAATCCTATATCCCCTATAATTGTCTTTCTAATGCCCGCTTCAAACTCCGGAAACTGTTTACAAATATCCCGAAGTGTAAATTTAGATTTCAATTGGTCCAGTAAATCATTATTCGCAAAATACCGAAAACAACGATCAAGAAGGCCTTCCTTGCTCAGGCGTCCCCTGGCTAAACTGTTATAATAGCTGTCCGCTAAAATAACCCGAAACTCTCTACTTTGTATCACAGATTTCACGATCACCCGGTAAGTACAGCAATTTATTCTATCAATAGTTAGATTCATTGAATAGTCAGAGGTGGTATTCTGACTTCTTCTTGGTTTTTCAGGTTTGATATATTCGGATTGGCGATAGCGGTTGATACTAATAATTTTGTCTTTTATTAAAAGGTCTACCACTCCAGTTTCTGCAAAATTTTGCTCGATCGATCGGGCTTGTTCCAGCCGCAGAGGATGCCGGGCAGAAATCTCCAGAATAGCTTCAGTAGCGTTTCTAAACTCTTTTACGCCAAAATCGCCCTCTTCTTGGTTCGCTACCGCAACAACATTTGACAACATCTGCTCAGCCGCCTTGATTCTGTCAGAGCCAGAACATTCAACCCATTTTTCAGCCGGTGGACGAATTGGCGTCATGACAAATACTTTATCCGGCTGAATCTCCATCATAGTGTCACGAAGCAATATCAGTTGCTCATCTGTATCATTGACATCTTTTATCAGCATCACTTCCAGCCAGAGTTGACCGTCGTAATTCTTTCGGAAATTCGTCAGACCGCCAAGCATATTATCAAAGGAGATTGACCCGTAAGGACGGTTAATTCGCTTGAAAATATCCGGATTACCAGCATCCAACGTTGGCAATATGATATCAGCAGCCAGTAAATCTTCCTGAACATCTTCATTAAAAAGAAGTGATCCATTTGTGATAACCGCTATCGGCAATCCGAATTCCTGTTTACTCTCCCGAATCAGCCAACCCAGATCACTGCAGAGCGTCGGTTCGCCATCACCGGCAAACGTAATTACATCAGCAGATGATGTGGCAACAACCGCTTCAATATCCCGAAGAATATCATATTTTGGAAAAAATCTCTGTCGTTTAATCTGTAATTTTGAGGTCCGCCCCAGTTGACAATAGACGCAGGAATAGGAACAAACCTTGGCTGGTATGGGGCTGACACCAATGGAATTTCCTAATCTTCTGGACGGTACCGGACCGTAAGCGTACATAGATTCTTCCTAAATTCCTTGAATGCTGATAGCACTGACCGGACACGCGGCAACACACTGGCCACAGCCTTTGCAGATTGATGTATCAATGAATGGTCTGTCCGTCATCAATATCGCATTAAACGGACAAGAATCGACACATTTACCGCAAGCAAGACACAGCGCATTGTCAATTACCGCTAATGGTTTGGTGGGAATTGTTGTTGTTTCGGAACCAATTTGACGGTTTGGTTGACCGCCAGTTGTCTGGAATAAGTTATAAAAATTATCAAGCCATTTCCTGAATTGTAATGGCTGTCTGTTTGCTGCCGCTCTCCTACCGCCCCTAAATCTCATCTGTAGTCCGTTCCGTGCACCTCTTCCAGGCATTAAAATCTCCTTACCAGTTCTATCAATAAATGATAAGATTTATGCGGGCAGGCTATTTATAAATTCCCGCCCGCATAATTATTTACTTTGACTCGGATTCAAGTTCACCAATTCGTCTGGTGATATCCTTAAGGCCCTGTTCAAAATTGGTAGCCTGGGCTTTCAAGGCTTCCAACTCCTGTTCTTTCGAGGGTGCATTCCAATTTACCGGAGCAGCTGGATAATACCCATAACCCTGGCTGAATCCACGGCTAAAACCGCCACGGAATCCTCTACCTAATCCGCGTCCGCGTCCTGCTCCAAAACCACCGCCTCCGCGGGGAACACCTTTTGTATACCCGGGACTATCATATCCTGCACAATATCCCAGACCTCTTCCTGTCATCTGGCCCATTCCATTGGGACCTGTTCCATCTCCTCTTGGCATAATTGCCTCCTTTTTATTAATTAATTTCTCGTCATCATCGTACCACATTTGGGGCACTGTCTCTGATTACAAGGTTGCCCCCTTAAATGAGACTCATTGTGACCACAATTCGGGCAGACACAATTTCCGCTTGGACCTGCTGAAGCGGGTCCACCCATGCGACCACGTCCACCTTTGCGTCCTTGTCCTTGTCCTAAACCACTACCGGATCCTGTTCCGCTTGGCCCAGTTCCATCACCTCTTGGCATTTTCTATCTCCTTATATGTAAATTTAATGTCCATGGCCACCTCTAAATCCACCACGGTTTCTGTGTCCTCGACCACCACGTCCGCCAAACCATTCATTTAAATGAACAATATTCTTAGAACCACAGCTCCGGCAAGTAGTAAGTAATTCGCTGGGCGATTCAAAGCGTTCGAAATCACCACAATCCATACAGCGCTGCAGCTGAGTTGTGAACGTATAATTTCCGCCTTCAATGAGTAATTCTTTAACTCCGACAATAGCCTCAGCAACCTTTTTACGGGCTTTTTCAATAAGTCGGCTAAATGTTGGGCGAGATACACCAATAATATCAGCTGCCTCCTGATGATCCAGTCCATCGTAATCTGCTAACCGAATGGCTTCATACTCTCCAAGCGTCAGATAGACTCTTTCTAAAAATCGGGCAGGAACACCCATGGGTTTCAATCCCTGGATTTTGGGTGGTTCCAGTACTTTTCGCTCTTTTTGGGGTCTCGGCATTTGTTCTCCATTTGCTTATGAACATAAGTTCATAACAAATATAATGCACATATGCTCATAATGCAAGTTGTTTTTATTACAAAAATGAAAATTTTATAAAAATTACTTGATATAAAACATTTTATTTCATATTCTTCATATGATTGTGAACACAATCACAAAGGAGACCTAAAATGAGAACAAAGCCAATACCAGATGAAACTATCAGCCGGATGTTTCCATATCTGAGATCTTTAATTTGTCTCTCTGAAAAAAAATCAACGATTGTCTCTTCTACCCGCCTGGCAGAATTATGTAATGTAAACCCTGCCATTGTACGAAAAGATCTTTCCTATTTTGGAGAATTTGGGAAACGCGGCATCGGGTACAACGTTAATGAATTACTTCCGGCAATTCGGAATATTTTGAAAATTCAAAATTTTAAAAAGGTTATCCTTGTCGGCGTTGGAAATATCGGCAGGGCACTGCTCTCTTATTCCAGTTTTCCATCCGAAGGCGTTCAAATTGTGGCGGCTTTCGATAACAATCAAGAAAAAATAAATACAGAAATTAACGGAGTGATAATACAAGATATCGATGATGTTGAGAAAACCATAAAAAATGAAAACATTAAAATCTGTATTCTCGCTACTCCAGTCTCCGTAACAGGTGACGTAGCAAAAGACCTGGCTGATATGGGCATCAACGCCATTTTATCTTTTTCGCCATGTCGAATAAATATGCCGAAAAATATTGAAGTTAAGTGCATTGATTTAAGCACTGAACTCGCCAGATTAATATACTATTCACATAATCCACAACAATAATGGCACTATATTTTAAAATTTATTTTATTATGAAATTGGGCGATCTTTAAAAAATTAGATCAGGAGCAAAGCAGGATGAATGAGAAATCCTTTTTAATAAAATTAAAAAATTTCCTTTATCTTTTTATTTTTCTATTAGCCGTATGGGTTATTTTAACCAATACTTTTAAAATTGATGAACTTCTCCCAGGATTTCTAATTAGTGTAACGCTTGCATCAATTTTAAATAAAAATTACCAGAAACTTAGACTTCCTGCTTTCAGCGTAAAGCGAATTGTATATTTTATACTGTTTCTTCTTGTGCTATTAAAAGAGATTGTGAAAGCCAATTTTGATGTAGCGTACAGAGTGCTTCATCCTAAAATGCCGATAAAGCCGGGAATTGTAATTATCAAAACGGAATTGAAACAGGACATCGCAAAAATGTTATTTGCTAATTCTATTACTTTGACACCGGGAACGTTTACCCTTGATATAAAAGGTGATGAATTGCTTATACACTGGATTTATGTCAAAACGCAAAAGAAGGAAGAGTCCACCAAGGAAATTGGTGAAAGATTTGAAAAATATTTAAAAGTGGTATTTGCATGAATGAAATAATATTTATTGTGTTTTTAGGTTTGATAGTCGGGGGCATCTTGCTGAGTTTGGTTCGAATGCTAATCGGACCGACGGCTTCGGATCGGGCGGTAGCCGTCGATACAATTACAACTACTACGGTAGCTTTGCTGGTGCTTTTAGCGTTTGTATTCAAACGCTATGTTTACCTTGATGTTTCTCTCGTGTATTCACTTCTTGCCTTTGTCGGGCTGTGCGCTATTGCACGTTTTATGGAAAAAGGATTCTAAAATGGAATTGCTTGGAATTATCATTACAGGAATAGGTGTACTATTTTTGCTACTTGGAAATTTTGGAATATTACGATTGCCTGATGTTTATAATCGAATCCAGGCAGGCACAAAATGTACTACCTTTGGAACATTTTTCACTATTATCGGAATAGGAATCATTCAGCCGGAATGGTTCTGGAAATGTCTTCTGATTGCCATTTTCGTTTTGGTTACCAATCCTATTTCAAGCCACGCTATTGCAAGAGCCTCAAGGAAAAGTGGTGTTCCGCTATGTGACAGAAGCATAGTAGACCAGACAGAAGAGTTTGAGAAAAGGAAAGAAACATGATTATAATCGTTACCTTATTAGTAATTGCCATGCTGGCGTCAGCAATTTCCGCATATATTTTTAAGGATCTGCTAAGTGCAGTGATTGCTTCCTGCATGGTCAGTCTCATTGCAGCGGTTCTGTTTTTTCTCTTACATGCTCCCGATGTTGCCATGGCAGAAGCTTCTATTGGTGCCGCACTGGTGACCGCTGTTTTCGTTATCGCAATCAGACGAACCAAGAGGTATGAAGAATGAGAAAATTATCCATTATAATCGTATTAATAATAATTGGATGGGGTATTATTACGTCGCTTCAGAAAATACCATTCGGCTCATCGCGAGCAAAGCTTGCCGACCACTATATTAATGAAGGTAAAGAAGAAACCGGGGCGGCAAATATCGTTACTGCTGTTGTGGTAAGTTATCGGAGTTTGGATACACTTGGCGAAGTAACAATCCTGTTTCTGGCTACCATTGGATTAGGCGCTGTGCTGGCGACAATTAAAAGAAAATCTGAGAGAGAATCAGAAAAGGCAAGTTTAATCCTTTCGACAGGGTGTAAATTATTGTTCCCGCTCATTTTATTATTTGGCGCATATATATTCATTCATGGACATTTAACTCCCGGCGGAGGATTCCAGGGAGGTGCGGTAATCGCTTCGGCATTCGTTCTTATGTATCTTGGCTGTCATGAAGAAAAAAGGATAAATGAAACCGGAAGTATTTTATCCGAATCTCTTGGCGGATTGGTATTTCTATCTATTGGATTAATCGGTCTGGCGATCGGCACTGGTTATTTTCTGAATAATTTTTTGCCAAAAGGTGAATTTAATACCTTATTGAGCGGCGGTATCATTCCGATAATTTATATCGCCATCGGTTTCAAGGTGGGCGCGGAATTAAGTAAAATTATCGACCTGTTAATGGAGGAGAGTTGATGAGTTTTTTACATAACTACATCTATTACATCGGAGCCTTCGGTCTCATATTTATCGGCCTTTTTATTATGGCAGTTAAGCGTAATTACATAAAAATAATAATCGGACTGAGCATTCTTGAGACAGGCGTTAATCTGTTCCTTATTTCAATCGGCTATATTAAAAACGGAACCGCCCCGATTTTTTCAAATGCAGGTATTGCAGCTGAAAATATGGTAGATCCGGTACCTCAGGCGCTTGTACTTACCGCTATTGTTATCGGGCTGGCTGTTATGGGATTGGCTTTATCGCTGGCAATCGGGTTATATAAACATTATGGAACCCTTAATTTGATAAAAATAAAAGAACAAAAATGGTAAGAGAGATTTTTTCAGCAGGGATAAGAATTACTATCGGGAATGGGGTATTGTCAAATGAGTGAAACGATGAATTTTAATCCAATCCTTTTCATAGCCGTGCCTTTGGGGCTTGCCTTTTTAATACCTTTATTGGGACTTGTCTCCAAAAAAATTATCAAATGGTTACCTGTGGTTGGTTTCCTTTTCAATTTAATTATGGCACTAATAATTTTACCTCAAGCTCTGGAAAAACCGATTGTCGTCATAATAGCGGGATTTTCCCCGCCCTTTGGAATCAATCTCGTCGCTGGTCCGGTGGGTATGCTGATGGTGACATTAATTGCACTCACTGGGTTGCTGGTGGCAATTTATGCGCTAAAATATATTAGCGAAGGCGCAGAAGAAAAATATCATATCTTATTTCTATTGTTACTAACCGGCGCTACGGGAGTCGTACTAACTGGCGATATATTCAATCTTTTTGTCTTTTTTGAAATACTCTGCATTTCCTCTTATGCTCTTGTCGCCTATCTGGGTAATCGATCTGGACTCGAATCAGCGGTGAAATATCTTATTCAGGGATCAATTGGTTCCAGTCTTTTATTGATCGGTATTGGATTGCTTTACGGACAATTCGGGACCTTGAATATGGCGGATTTAGCAAAGCAGATCGTCGATTATACCGAACCTTCTGTATTCATTCCGATGGTTTTGATGATAACAGGACTGGGAATCGAATCTGCCATATTTCCATTGAATGCCTGGCTTCCTGATGCTCACTCATCAGCGCCTTCTTCCATCAGTGCGATTCTTTCCGGAATTGCCATCGAAGTTGGACTCTACGCCGTCATTCGGATCTTATTTACAATATTCGCTGTTTCAAACTTTTTCATGTTTTTTATGATTTTAGGAGTATTGACATTATTAATCGGAGAAATGAGTGCATTCAAACAAACTAATATAAAAAGAATGCTGGCTTATTCCAGTATCGGACAAATTGGATTAATTGTTTTTGCTTTCTCAATTTCCTCACAATTGGGAGTGGCAAGCGGGCTCTTTCAGATGATCAGTCACACATTGGGAAAAGCTTTATTGTTTTTATGTACCGGATATATGATCGTTCGAACCGGTTCGATGGAAATTTCATCATTTGACGGAATTGGCAAGAAAATGCCGTTAACCACTCTTTTTTTTACAATTGGTGCATTTTCTATTGTCGGGTTGCCGCCATTTACCGGTTTCGCCAGCAAATTTATGATTATCCGTGCCGCACTTGACAAAGGAGAATTACTCTTTCTGATATTGATTGGAATTGTATTATTAGGAACTGTCATCGAGGGAGTCTATTTCTTCAAATTGATTCAGGTGATGTACTATAAAGGGACTCAAAAAACTGATAAAAAAGATGAATCTCCCATTACCGGTCTGATTCCGATGTTTATTCTCGCAGGATTGGTAATATTCATCGGAATATATCCGAATTTTATTATGAAAATATTAAACTCGGCGGCTTCCGAATTGCTTGATCAAGCAAAATATATAAGGAGTGTATTGGGATGAGTTTAGAAATACTGATTAGCGTTGCTTTCGGCGGTGCATTCCTCACATATTTTGCAGGGAAGATATCGTCCAAACTCAGAGATATACTTGCTGTGTTTTTTTCCCTGGCACTTGTTGTAATTGTATCTTACTTATACAAAGTTGAGACAAAATTTTTACTATACAATGAATTTTTTGGATTGCCATTAGTAATTCGTCTGAATCCTATGGCATGGTTTTTTGCCATTGCTATCGTTAGTTTATCTGCCCTGGCGGTCATTTATTCCCTGAGTTATATGAAGCACCGTGAGAGAACCGATTACTACTATTTTATGCTTCTCCTGATAAACGCTGCCATGCTTGCTATTGTTTTATCCGGCGACCTGGTTTCCTTCTTTATTTCCTGGGAAATCATGAGCTGGTCAACCTTCCTTCTCATCAGTTACAACAGGAATGGTGCTCTTCCTGCGGGAATTAAATACATCGTTATGTCGCTGATCGGCTCAATGTGTATGCTGGTAGGGATTCTTTCCATTTACACATCATTTCATACTGTTAATATCAGTGAAATTGCAAATCACATGGCGACTGCATCTTCGACGTATAAACTTTTTCTCTTGGTAATTTTCAGCATCACATTCGGGATAAAGAATGCCGTTATGCCATTGCATACATGGTTGCCCGACGCCTACGCCGAATCCCCCTCTCCATTTTCAGCCGTACTTTCAGGAATGCTCACCAGAATGGGAATTTTTGGCTTTCTACTCATTATGTTTGTCATTGTTGGAGCAGAAAACACCCTTTACGTTGGTAAAGGATTTTTTAGTTACCATAGTATTCTTGCCTGGTTGGGGGCTATTACAATCGTCATCCCAACTTTTATTGCCATGCTACAGAATGATGCAAAAAAACTGCTTGCCTGGCACGGTATTGGGCAAGGTGGATATATGATTGTTGGAATTGCTTTTGGAACAAGTCTGGGGCTTGCCGGTGGCATATTCCATACCTTAAATCACGCAATCTATATCATTCTGCTCTTCCTCAGTGTCGGCGCCATTGAATACAGCACCAACGGTTTAAGGGATCTCAATTCACTGGGCGGTCTTTTTAAAAAAATGCCTGTCGCATTTCTGGGAGGTTTGTTAGGAATTTGTGGTCTGATCGGTATTCCTCTAACCAATGGCTTTGTATCAAAATGGCTCATCTATAAAACCTTAATTTTAGGAAAAGCGCCATTTTTGGCTTTTGCTGCTTTATTGGGAACCTGGGGAACGATTCTATCCGTTTTTAAATTTTTACACAATCTCTTTCTTGGTCAATTACCCCGGGAACATCAAAACATCAAAAAAACCCCTCTGACTATGCAGATCCCGATCGTCATTTTGTCATTGACAATACTATTATTTGGTATACTGCCTGGTTTACCGTTGAAGGTCATTAATTCCATTATTGTTTCTTATGGTTTTAATTCTCTTAACATATCCATCTGGGGAATCAGTTCAGAAACCGGGACCCTGAACATGATCAATATTTTTACCGCCCTGCTGGTTGTCGGATCAATTTTTTGGTTCATTTTCAGGGCTGCCCGCAAATCTACAACAGTCGATCAATATGATAATTACGCGGCCGGTGCAGCGATTCCCAAAGATAAATATAATTACACAGTCGAATTTTACGCCCCGTTTTATCGAATGGCTTCTCCCTTTCTTAAAGATATTTTTGATGTGCTGTATCAAAAAATAGCCCAATTCACAGAGTTTCTCTGTGACACTATTAGAAAAATCTACACCGGTTATATTGGCGATTATGTACTTTACATTATTCTGTTTTTAGCGTTTCTTATCTCAGCTCAATTAAAGTGGAGTGTCTTTTAATGAAAATACTATCTATATTCATATCACCCCTGCTGGCGCTAACTATCGGATTACTTTTTCTCGGGATATCCAGGAAAATAACGGCAAGAATTCACTGGCGCTATGGGCCACCAGTTATCCAGCCGCTTATTGATGTCATTCGATCTTTCAGCCAAAAAAGCATCAGTCATGGGCCATTTTTTGATTTCGGAATAATCCTATCCCTGACCAGTTCTATTGTACTGATCTTCTTTTTGCCAATCGGAAATTTTTATGCAATGACATCAGGTGGGTTAATTGCTTTTCTGTATCTGATGCTCTTAGGCCCTTTTGGAATTGCGCTGAGTTCTGCCGCTTCCGGAAATCCCAACTCAAGTATCGGTGTATCACGAAAATTTCTGCTGGCGCTGGCATACGAAGTACCGTTGCTTCTGGTTCTACTCGCGGTGATGACCCATTTTAACACAATTTCACTGGTGGAAATTGTAAACATCCAGGCAAGTACCGGTATGGCGTTTTGTTCCTGGGCATTGATTCTGCCCGGCGTTGCTTATTTTTTAATTCTGCCGGCTATTCTGGGAGTAAGACCCTTTGAAATCGTCAGCGCTCCCCAAGAAATCTCTTCGGGGCCGGTCGCCGAGTTTGGCGGCAAGCATTTGGCATTTTACACCTTGCAACACGCCCTGCAGCTGTTTGTCGGATTGGCTCTTTTCGTGGATATTTTCCTCGGCGGAGGAACTTTATTCGGTCTGTTAAATCCCATTGCTGGAACAGTGTGGGCACTAATTCTTGGAGTAATCATTTTTCTGATAAAAATGTTAATTGTTTTAATTATTGGGCTCTTTATCAACGCTGTATTTCCCCGCTTTAGGATTGAGCAAGCAATGCAATATTTGTGGAAGTGGCCAACGTTGATTGCTTTTATTGGACTTGTCATCGTAGTGTTGATTAATTAGAAATAACGTTAAGGTAAAAAATGGATAGAAATCAAATCAGAAAGTGGTTAAAAAATCCCGGTAAAATGGCTAACAAATATTCCTTCCATGTTGTCTATTTTTGTACCGGATGCGGAATCATTGAAATACCGCCGTCCATCACCACCCGCTGGGATGCAGAACGGTTTGGAATCATACCAGTGGCAACTCCCCGGCAGGCAAATTTATTTTTAATTACCGGCTACGTCTCGACAAAAACATTAAAAGCGATTATTAGAACCTATGAACAGATGCCGGAACCCAAATATACCGTGGCATTCGGGTCCTGTCCAATAAATGGCGGAATGTATTACGATTCCTATAATACCATTACCAGTTTGGATAAATATATACCAGTAGATGGCTATATTGCGGGATGCATGCCCAGACCGGAAGCGGTCTTTATCGGCGTAACCCATCTGTGGAAACTCATTGATATGGACAAAGCCGACGGGTATAAGCGATACAGAGAAGATTATACGCTTTACCGTGCAAATCAGGAACAGCTATTTGGCGAGCTAGGCTGGCCGCCTTTATTTCAAAATGAAAAATATAAATATTCCAATTCACAGCAAACTATTTGACATATGCGGTTTCAAAAAAGGGAAATATTAATATGGAGCTACTAAAGCAAAAACTTTTATCCGGCTTTAATGGTCTTGATATTCAACTTCGCGACGATCAGAGAATGTTTATTAGCACTGAAAAGGAATCGATCCTGTCACTGCTAAGTTATCTTAAAAACGAAGGATACGAACACCTGGCTCTTATTTCCTGTAACGACTGGATCAATCAGGAAAAATTTGAACTGGTTTATATTCTCTCTGCCTATATGGCAGATGATAACCATTATCAGGAAAAAGAAAAAAGAAGTATCATCCTCAAAACAAATATCTCCCGAAAAGTTGCCAAATTCATGACGATCACCAACATTTTTAACAGTGCTGAACCCTATGAACGGGAATTGCATGAAATGTTCGGGATAATCTTCGAGGGACATCCCCGCTTAACACCCTTAATGCTGGAACGTGAATATGAAGTCCCACCCTTTCGAAAAGATTTTGACAGTCAAAATTACGTGGATAACACTTTCGGGAAAATTCCTTCCATCGCAGAAAGAAAGGAAGGAACAAAATGAGAGAGCTTGAACTTTTTTACGGTCCTCAGCATCTTGGCATGGTTGGAAATTTCAGCATTACCTTAAAAGTAGAAGGCGATAGAATTATCAAAGCAGATGCCAATCCCGGTTATTTACATCGCGGCTTTGAAAAATTAATGGAACAAAGAACCTGGATGCAAAACTTTCCATTAGTCTGCCGGATTAATGTCGTCGAACCCGATCACATGGAATTGATTTACTCCATGGGTGTGGAAAAATTAGCCGGTATCGAAGTTCCGGAAAGGGGAAAATTTATCAGGAGTATTTTCTGTGAAATGGCGCGAGTCGGATCACATCTGTTTGGACTCTGGGCTTATGCAAATATGCTCGGCTTCGATACAGTTGCAAACTGGGCAATGTATCACAGAGATCTTTTATTGGATCTCTTTGAGGAACTTACCGGAGCGCGTGTCTATCATATCTATCTTCGTCCCGGCGGAGTTCGGCGCGATTTTCCGGAAGGTTTCACCGACAAATTGATAGAGACTCTACATAAAATCGGTGGCAAAGTACCGGATTATAACACCACCTTTTTCGAAAACAGCCTTTTTAAACAGCGAGCCGAAGGAATTGGGATTGTTACTCGCGAAGAAGCCATCCGGATGGGCGCCGTCGGACACACAATTAAAGCGACCGGAATGAA
>CAZAKB010000082.1:10222-13890 GCA_964485475.1 uncultured bacterium | reverse complement strand
ATGAGGTTATCATGAATAATACAATCTTAAAAAAATCATCCAGTTTTTTTGATGTTTATGAACGCCGTCCGGGATCGGATAAACTGACAACGACTTATTGTCCCGGTTGCGGTCATGGTGTTCTTCATAAACTGATTGCGGAAGCACTGGAAGACTTCGGCGTCCGGGAAAAGACCATTTTCATCAGCCCGGTTGGCTGTAGTGTGTTTGCCTATTACTATTTTCATACTGGCAATGTGCAGGTCGCTCACGGCCGTGCACCGGCAGTGGCTACAGGACTCAAGCGGGCCCATCCCGACAGCGTTGTTATCAGTTACCAGGGTGATGGTGATTTAGCTGCCATTGGAACCGCCGAAATCATGCATGCTGCTAATCGCGGAGAAGGAATTACGGTGTTTTTTGTCAATAATGCGGTCTACGGGATGACCGGCGGCCAGATGGCGCCGACGACCCTGATTGGCCAGAAAACAATGACAACGCCCCGGGGCCGGACATTTGAGAACGAAGGTTACCCGATTCGCATGAGTGAGGTTATTGCAACTCTTGAAGCACCGGTATTCGTTGAACGGGTCATGATTGGCGACACTAAATCCACCATGCATACGCGCCAGACGGTGCGTAAAGCATTAAAACTACAGATCGAGAAAAACGGATTTTCTTTTATTGAAGTATTAGCAGCTTGTCCTTCCCAATTGAAAATGACGCCTAGCCGCTCAAAACTCTGGGTTAAAGAAGTTCTGGAAAAATATTTTCCCCTGGGTGTATGCAAAGACATTTCCGGTGAATTTAAAAGACGAACCTTTGCCCGCAAAGATGTAAAGATTAGTGACTTGCATAATATTTTGGATCTCGATACAGCCCAGATTGATCTGGAAAAAATCAGCGAATTTCAGGATAAACCTGTTAATGAGGAGATCAAGGTTGCTGGTTTTGGCGGGCAAGGTGTGCTGAGTCTCGGGACCGTTCTGTCTGAAATGGGGATGCTGCACAATTATGAAGTCAGCTGGCTGCCGTCCTACGGCCCGGAAATGCGTGGCGGTACAGCAAACTGCAGCGTTAAAATCTCCAAAAAGAAAATCGGTTCACCCCTTGTGGCCAATCCAACTGTCCTAATTGCCATGAACCGGCCGTCGCTGGATAAATTTGAAAATGATGTGGTTTCCGGCGGATTGATCATGTATGACGATTCTCTGATTGACCGTAAACCGGTTCGGGACGATGTGGATATTATCCCGATTCCGGCTACGAAACTGGCCGATGAATTGGGCAATACCAAGGCCGCCAATATGATAATTGTCGGGGCATTAATTGAATTAAAAGCAATCATGTCTCAGCAGCTTGTTCTAGATTCACTGGTTAATGTTCTGAAGCGGAAAAACCTGGTAGAATTGAACCAGAAGGCAATCCTGCGTGGTGCCAAGTATATTAAAGACCTGAAAAAATAGTTTCATTCTTCCTTCTTGAAGAAGCCTCTTCTGCTAAATGTGGAAGAGGCTTTTTATTATAATTGCGGGAACATTATATTAATGCCGAGAATAAAATAAAAAATGAAACGCTTTACTTTATTAGTGCTGATCGCTTTACTGGTCCAATCACAATTACAGGCACAGTTAAGCGCTGAGCAGAATCCTCCAGGGCTACACTGGATAAAGATACGTACCAATTACTTTGAGATTATTGTCCCGGAAGAGATGCTTACCGAAGGCCAGCGCGTCGCGAATACGCTGGAATACCTGCATCCCTCTTTAGAAAAAACCATGTATTCACAATTGCACAAATGGCCTGTGGTTTTAAACAGTCGCAGTGCGATTGCCAATGGCTGGGTCGGATATCTTCCACGTATGAGTGAGTGGTATCCGATAGCACCGCAGGATGAGTTTCCCGGAACACTGGATTGGTATCATCTACTGGCGGTTCATGAAGGTCGCCACATGGCTCAGTTCGATGCTTTTGATCGGGGCTTTAATCGTTTTGCAGGAATCTGCTTCGGTGATCTCGGGCTGGGTGCTTTTACTTTTTTCGGAACACCCCAATGGTTCATTGAAGGTGACGCCGTAGCCATTGAAACTGCCCTGAGCAATTCCGGCCGGGGAAGGCAACCGATTTTTGATATGGGAATCCGGGCACTTCTGCTTTCCGGACAACGTTATTCTTATTATAAAGCTTATTTGCGAAGTTATGACGATTACTACCCGGATTACTATGCGCTGGGGTATCAATTGGTTACACATAATCGGCGGAAATTTGGTGCTGAGACATGGTCTTCTGTAATGCGTCGCTCTTCGAAATATTCACTCTGGCCTTATTCGTTCAGCCGGTCCATGAAAAAAATCACCGGTCGCAACGCCCGACAGACTTATGATGACACAATGGACGAATTGCATACATTGTGGACAGAACAGATAAAAGGGCTCGAAGAAACACCGGTGTTCATAGTTAATCAAAAACCGAAAAAGGTTTGGACAAATTATAAATTTCCGCATAGAATTTCCGATGGTAGTATTGTCACTTTAAAAACGGGCCTGGCGGATCCTTACACATTGGTTCGTCTGGACTCAGATGGCAGGGAAAAACGATTAATACAGATTGGTTATACAGAAAATATCTCTGTTAATACTGACAAAATTTGCTGGAGTGAAGTAAGTCCCGATTCCCGCTGGTGGGCCCAGAGTTTTTCCGATGTGATTGTGTATGATATTAAAACGAACACACGCAAACAGATTACTAAAAAGGGGAAATGTTTTGCGCCGGCACTGTCACCGGACGGAAAGCAGATCGCTGTGGTAAAACAGGACCTTGACCGGCACTGTTCACTGGTGTTGCTTGACGCTAAAAATGGTCATGAAATCCGGGAATTTCCAAATCCAGGAAATTATCAAATCAAAACACCGGCTTGGTCTGAAGATGGCAAAAGGGTAGTTTTTACCACACAAAAGAGCGGTTTCCGGTTACTCAGTGTTCTCGATATTGATTCTGGTGAATCGATGGACATTATTCTGGCAAATTCGGAAGACATTAGTTACCCGGTTTTTTGGGGAGATTTTATTCTCTATGATTCGCCATGGTCTGGCATTGACAACATTTATGCCGTGCATTTGGAAACGGGACAGCGGTACCAGGTGACATCGCGGAAATTTGGTTCCTTCTACCCAGCAGCGGACGGAGAATCACTACTGTTTTGTGATTACCAGGTCGATGGGATGAATATTGTCTCGTGTGTCCTGGATACAGCATTATGGATTCCAATTGATAAAGCAGAACAACACCTGGTGAATTACTTTGAGCCGTTGATCGAACAGGAACAGGGACGCAATATTTTAATTGATGAAGAGATTCCCAAAAAACAGTATCCGGTTGAAGATTACTTACCGCTTAAACACAGTCTGAATATACATAGCTGGTATCTGCTGCCTCTGCCGCCCTATGTAATTTATGGTCTTATTTCCAATGATTTATTAAATACAATGGAACTCGGTGCTCAGGTGACTTACCATGCCGGAGAACAGGTGAATGCCTACTCGTTGAGCGCCAGTTATGCCGGGATTCGTCCGATCATCGATACGGAGATCAGCTTCGGGAAACGGGCATCTCTTTATGATTACTATGGCAAAGACACGACAGATGTCTGGGATGAAGTAAGAACAACAATTGGTCTGCGTTTTCCGGAA
>CAZAKB010000082.1:0-10122 GCA_964485475.1 uncultured bacterium | reverse complement strand
GGCGATGATTTTCAACAATGCCGTTCCTTTGGTGCGGAACTGACCTTTGATTTTAATCCGCTGACCCTTTATTACCTAGAACTCAATGCCGGGATTCGCTATTCCTACCGGGTGGAAAACGGTGAACGGATGATTGAGATAATATTGGGCAGCGTTGCGTTTTAGAGGATGATAAAACCCACATTCTTATTCAGTATATTTATTTTACCGTAAAGCGAACGTTATCATATACTGATTTCTTAATAGCATCTTCGTCAGGGTAAATATTAGAAAAAACAAACTGATTAAAACCATACAGGCGTCCATGGGACGCTAAATAATCATACTTTCCCAAATATACCGGTGCGGTATTTCCCAAAGTTTCAGAAATCCATAAGTCATATTTGCCTTTTTCGCCCTCATCATTATTAAATCGGCATTTTACCGTGTACCAATTATATTTCTGATATTCAAAGTTTGTGTAAATCAGTTTTCCTTCCTGATTGATGTATTGGTTTGAAAAGACTGAATCTTGCCTAAAATATAACCATATTCCCCAGTTTAATGATCCATCTGAATATGAATCTCCTTTTGTTGAAAATCCAATGCTGCCATCCATTGGAAATACGTCGTATTCAATTTCACCAGATGAAAAATGGCTATCACCATTATATTCTATTGTATGCCATTTAAACCCGATATTTGTCAGGACCAGTTGATCATTTGTAATAGTTGCTTCAGCTGTACCACCCCAGCCGGAAAGATCATCATTATCGAAATCGTAGACATACTCCATGTATTCAGAACTGCCCCAGATTAAACCGACATGTACGGCACCAACATCTTCAATCTTACTCATGTTAATATTGATATAGCTTATATTGCCTTTTGATATTGTCAGGTCAGTTTCACCTTCGTATGTTAATTCAGTATCAAAATATGCCTGTACAAGCATGTGCCAATCTCCGACGGGAATATCTTGAAATGTACAATAGGCTGAATCAGCAGTAATTGAAAATTCTTCAGTAATTGTATCATATTCGGGATTACTTAGTACGCCTACTATCTGATTGACATCAAGTGGAATGTTTCCAGCTAATACCTGTAATTTTTGAAGTGTACCGGGCGGATTATTTGTTTTAAGACTGTTTTTATTATTACAGGATACAAATAGCAGAATCAATAAAACGGATATTGATAAAAATAAATGTAAAACCTTCATAATTGATCCTTTAATTGAAATGTTTATTTGACATGCCTTTTATATGTTTGTCCTGTGAGTTTTCATTTCTGAAAAGTATTTTCAACTCTAAACAAATAGGTCTGAAAAAACAATTCTCGATCCGATTCTGCGAATATTGAGTCATTTGAAATAATGTTAATAAATTATTGACTTCTTGTCAAGTAAAAATATTAAGGTAAGTTTGATCTCTATGAAAATTTGGTATGACCCCTCTGAGGTTTGGAACTTCCGGGTTCTTAACTAATTAATCGTTTATACACCATTTCCGGCGTAATCTTCCGCATGCAGTCGAAATGCTTTTTCGGGCATTTGTCGAAACCGATGTGGGAGCAGGGTCGGCAGGTCACTGTTTTATCTTCCAAGAGAATGGCGTTGGGATTTTCCGGGTAAAAGCCGAACTGCTGAACTGTATTACCAAAGATGGCAATTTGTCTTTTCCCAAGTAACGCTGCCATGTGCATGGGCGCCGAATCATTGCTGATGATCAGATCGCACAGTGAAACGAGCACAAAATTTTCAAAAAGGTTATACTTTCCGCTGGAATCGATGACCCGATTTTGATTTAATTTGTTGAGTGGCTGGATATATGTGGATTCATCCTTGCTACCACCGAGGATGATTGTTTGATCGGTTTTATCAAGGATCATTATGATTAATTTACTGTAATATTCCAACGGCCAGCGCTTGGTGAAGTGCCGGGCGCCGGGATAGATGAGCATGCACTTTTCCCTGGAGTTTAATGTCGGAATTTCGGTTTTTAATCGATTCACAATGTCCGCATCTGGTTGGAAATCCATGGGCTGAAAACCGCAGCCCTGAAAATTCAATGGGACAGTTTGCATGTACCGTTTCCAGACCGGAGGAACATTGAAAATGTCCCAGCGCCTTTTTACATAGAAATAGCGGCGGATGCGGTATTTTGTAAACCGGTATACTTTTGTATGTTGACATGTCGTCAATCGGAATGTTCGCCAATTATTATGGAGATCGGCAATTAAAGGATAATTGTTTTCGCGGATGATTTTCCGGATGCGGCGAGTTTCGGAAGGGCTTTTACTTTTATCATATATGATGACATTCCGTAGAAATGGACGGACTGGTTTTAGAACATCCTCAAAGTTTTTACCGATTATAAAATCAATGGCTGTATCCGGATAATCGCGTTGGAGGGCTTGGATCAATGGAAATGTCAACAGAATATCACCAATGGAGGAGAGGCGGATCAGTAGAATTTGTGAAGGAATGATCATATCTATCCCAGGCTAGGAGCCCATTTTAAGGATATACTTATGCAAGGTCGGTATTGTTTCGGTGTGATTTCCCCGGATATCAAAACCCTGGCCGCCGAGCACCTTCGGCCATTCCACGATCCGGGTACGGGAGCGGTACATATTCAGAAAGTCAAAATTCGCCGTGGTAAAGTTTTTAACGTCAAACTTCATATTCCGTACCATGGTAATGGCTTTCAGAAAAACTTCCGGCAGATTGACCGCGGAACCAACATTTAGCAGTACGCCGTCAGTCAGTTTGGATACGGTTTTGATCATGTGCTGAAAATCGATAAAGGATGTTTTACCCAGTGCGGCGCCGTCGCAGCTGGGATGTTGGTGAATAATATCGCCGCCAATGGCAATATGAACTGTGCCGGGGATGTTCTGGATCATGGCATTATAGAGGATGTTCAGGCTTTTATGCGGAAAATCCAGCTCCGCGACTTTTCTGCCGATGGATAGGCCATAGCCCTCATTTTTTTCATAGCCGGTATTCAAGGCCTCGTTCATATATGTCAGGGTTTCCGTGGCCATGCCGAAGGTCCCGTCTTTCAGGCCGTTCTGGACATCTTCTGAGGTTTCCCCAATCATTGCAATTTCAAAATCGTGAATCGATGCACCGCCATTCAGGGCAATATGATCGATAAATCCTCGGCGGATCAGGTCAATTACAAGGGCCGAGCAACCGACTTTTACCACAGCGCCGCCCATCATCAGCATGACTTTGGCATCTTTTTCCTTCGCTTCGACTATCAGCTGGGCGATCTGCCGAATGTCATCATTCCGCAAATCGATACCGGAATCCAGAGGAATCATATCATTGATGGAGAATTTGTTTTTACGCTCGCTGATCGGATAGGTTGTGATTTTATTAAAGTCAATCATGGTTATTATCCCTCTATTTCAACTGTAAAATAGATAATATTCCGTATTTATCCAAGATGGAAGAGTCAAGAGTGGAGTAATGAGTCTTGGCTTTTGCATCCTGACTCTTGATACTTCGTAACAATGCCATTGTTATTGCATCTAATAGAGTTAAATTCAGATAACCCTGGAGAATTATGTCAAATTCAAATGAAAGTAAAGCGAATCTCAGTATCGGCGGAATGCATTGTGCAATGTGTGTCAAGACCGTAGAGCGTTCTTTGAATACACTGAATGGCGTCATCGAAGCGACGGTCAACCTGGCGACTGAAAAAGCGCAGGTGGTTTTTGACTCGGATAAAGTGACTTTTACCAATTTTCAATCAGTTATAGAATTTGCCGGCTATCAATACCTGGGAAGCGACCAGGATGACACCGAATTAGCGAAAAAAAAAGTCTTGAAGATGAACTAAAAACCCGTCGTCTGGGTTTTTCACTCGGATTTGCGGTTGGTGTTCCCTTGATGTTGCTGATGTGGCTGCCAATCCGGCTGCCGCATTTCTGGCCTTATATTTTATTTGTCGTCACATCACCGGTGTTTTTCTTTATCAGTTACCCGATTTTTCGGGCGGCCCTCCAGGCATTGCGAAATAGATCTCTCAATATGGACGTCATGTACTCAATGGGCATGGGCGTGGCCTATCTTTCCAGTGTAATGGCGACCTTTGGCATTGTACTTTCCCGGGATTTTATGTTCTATGAAACTGCCCTGTTGCTGGCGACATTTTTGACTCTGGGACGGTTTCTGGAAGCCAGAGCAAAAAGCCGGACATCGGATTCCATTAAAAAATTGATGGAGTTGCAACCACCCGTTGCAACGGTGATTCGTAATAAAATTGAGATGGAAATTCCGCTTAGTGAAGTGATCGTCGGAGATATAATTGTCGTAAAGCCGGGCGGAAAAATTCCAGTTGATGGTGTTGTACGGGCTGGTGAAAGTTTTGTGGACGAGTCTATGCTTACTGGTGAACCGGTCCCGGTATTCAAGGAAAAAGACGGAAAAGTAGCCGCAGGGACGGTAAACCAGGATGGCTCGTTTTCCTTCATTGCTGAAAAGGTTGGCCGGGATACAATGCTGGCCCAGATCATCCGCACGGTGGAAGAGGCCCAGGGTTCCAAACCGCCAGTCCAACGAATTGCCGACACTGCTGTCGGCTACTTTATTCCGGTGGTTCTGGGAATCGCCGTAATTTCGTTTATTATCTGGTACCTGATTGTTGGTAACAGCCTATTGTTTTCTTTAACAACACTAATATCTGTGTTGGTTATCGCATGTCCTTGTGCGCTGGGTCTGGCGACGCCGACGGCAGTAACGGTTGGTATTGGTCGTGGTGCGGAGCTTGGCGTGCTTATTAAAAACGGTGAAGTTCTGGAAACTGCCGGAAAACTCGACACAGTTGTTTTTGATAAAACCGGAACATTGACCGAAGGGAAACCACAGGTTATTAAATTAACAACTTATAACGAAGATGGACAAAAGGCCCTTCAGTACGCTGCCAGTCTGGAGGCTAAATCACAGCACCCTCTTGGTAAGGCGATAGTGAATTATGCTGGCGAACAATCGGTTGAATTGATGGATGTGACATCCTTTCAGAATTTCGGTGGCAAGGGAATTAGCGGATCTATTGACGGGAAATCGATTGTTGTGGGAAACAGAAAATTAATCACCGTGCAAAAAATTGAAATCACAGAGTCAGTAATGGCTGATATTAACAATTATGAAACTGAGGGAAATACGGTAGTCCTTGTTTCAGTTCAAAATAAAATTGCCGGGATTATAGCTATTGCTGATCGATTGAAGGAGTCAGCACAACGAACGATTAATGCCTTGAAAGACCGCGGTTTTGAAGTCGGGCTTATTACGGGTGATAACTGGAGTGCCGGAAATGTCATCGCCCGAAAATTAGGTTTGGATTTTGTGCAGGCCAATATCTTGCCCAATGAAAAGGCGAATGAGATTAAAACACTCCAGTTAAATGGAAAAGTAGTGACCTTCGTGGGAGACGGAATAAATGACGCGCCCGCCTTGTCCCAGGCCGATATCGGGATTGCCATGGGTAAGGGGACCGATGTGGCGATTGAGAGTGGTGATGTAGTGCTGATGTACGACGATCTTGGAGGCGTGGTGACAGCGATCGAACTCAGTCGCAAAGTGCTTCGCCGGATCAGGCAGAATCTTTTCTGGGCATTTGCCTATAATACAGCATTAATTCCGGTCGCTGCGGGTATTTTATATCCGCTGTTCGGCATTGTCTTCAAACCGGAACTCGGTGGTCTGGCGATGGCGATGAGTTCGGTAACTGTGATTTCCCTGTCGTTGATGCTGAAGCGGTACAAGCCCGAGATGGCTATTTAAAAAAGCAGAAATATCATAAATGGTTTCATCGAGAAAAAAGATATAAAGTATGAAATCTGTTGTAGTGAATGTTAAATTATCCACCGTTGAATAATTATGGAGCAGATTATGAATAAACCCCGTTGTGCCTGGCCGATGAATGATGAGTTGATGATTGCATATCATGATCATGAATGGGGTGTGCCGGTTCACAACGACCGCAAGATTTTTGAATTTATGGTACTGGATGCGTTTCAGGCTGGTCTGAGCTGGTCGACGATTCTGAAAAAGCGGGAAAATTTCCGGGCGGCTTTTAATAATTTCGAACCGGAAATTATTGCGAAATATAATCAGGATAAAATCAATAATCTGCTTCAGGATGCCGGTATTATCCGCAACAAAGCCAAGATTAATGCTACCGTTTGCAACGCTAATGCATTCCTGGAAATCCAGAAGGAATTTAGGACTTTTGATCGCTACATCTGGCAATTTGTTGGCAATCAGCCCATTATCAATAAATGGAAAAAAATGGCCGAGATTCCAGCCAAATCCCCGGAAGCCGAAGCTATGAGTGTCGATCTGAAAAAACGGGGTTTCAGTTTTGCGGGACCAACCATCTGTTATGCTTTTATGCAGGCAGCCGGGATGGTGAACGACCATGAAATTAGATGTTTTCGTTATTCTGAGATTAATTCAATAAAATAAATTATGAGGAAATTATCGGCTAAATATATTGCTTTGGCTATTTTGGCCTGCCTGCTCTGGTCTACGGCATTTGTAGGTGTTAAGATCGGGTTGCAGTATGCCCAACCCTTTGGTTTTGCGGGAATCCGTTTTATGCTGAGTGGATTAATATTGCTACCTTTTACAGGAGGAATTCATCGATACATCAGTATTATTCGAAATAATTTTAAACGTATATTGATACTTGCGACGGTACAGACCTTTGTGGCCTATGCGTTTTTCTATTTTGGGATGACACTGGTTCCAGGTGCGTTAGCCGCCATTGTCATCGGCTCATCACCGTTGATATTTGCAGTGGTTGCTCATATCATGATGCACGACGATAAGATTACGCTGCCGAAAATGGTCAGCATGCTTATTGGTTTTGCGGGGGTGGTGATTATCGGTGTCAGCCGACAACCCTGGAAATCTGCCGGACTGATGGAATTTATAGGAATTTTTATTCTTTTAGCGGGTAGCACGTCCGGCGCCATTGGCAACGTTCTAGTATCAAAAGATGGCATCCGGATTCCGCCGCTGGTTTTGAATTCGGCGCAGCTGTTCATTGGCGGGTTAATGCTGTTTATCATTTCATTGATACTTGAGGGAAGCCCAGTAAAAGCATATCCATTGGAATATTATATTGCCCTGATCTATCTCTCAATATTATCAGCCGTCGCTTTCTCGATTTGGTTTTACCTGCTGAAAAAACCGGGTGTAAAGGTATCCTCGCTAAATTTGTGGAAATTTATTATTCCGGTACTCGGGGCAGTTATTGCATGGATTGTGTTGCCTGACGAGAAACCGGAAATGTCAGCGATAATCGGGATGGTCTTTGTTGCGCTGTCAATTCTTTCTTTTAATTTGTGCAATATGGTCAGTAAAAACTGCGATTAATTCAATAATATCCTGAAATATATTTTCATTCCTGATTGAATTACAATAAATTCAATCCGTTAAGTAATAAATAGTATGAGGAGAAATATATGGATCTGCAGAAATTTGGAAGTGTTCTGGATTTTGCTATTGAGCGCGAAAAGGACGCTGTGACATTTTACAATGACTTGATCAAAATGACCAAATCCTTCGATATCATGGAGACAATTCGGACAATTGAGTTGATGGAGCGTAATCATATCAAGGTTATTGAAAAGATGAAAAATCAGGAAATCGGTGATGTTGTAATTCGATCTGTGAATGATCTGAAAATCAGCGAGTACCTGGTTCTGCCCGAAGATAAGATGCCGGATAATTACCAGGACCTGCTGATCACTGCCATGAAACGTGAAGAACTATCTCACAAACTTTATGTATCATTGGCAGAAGAAATAGAAGATATTGACGTTAAAACAGTATTTCAAAAATTGGCGTCTGAGGAGGCTAAACATAAACTGACTTTTGAGAATCTCTACGACACCGACATTCTGAAGGAAAATTAAACGGTCCCTAAACGACAGGATATTCCCCGATGAAATTTACTGTACTGAACGGCAGCCCGAAAGGACCTGTCAGTGTGACCATGCAATATATCCATTTTCTGCAAAAGCGGTTTCCTGAGCACAATTTTGAAATACTTCACGTCGCTCAACGTATCCGAAAGATTGAAAACGATGAGAATGTATTTTGGGATATTATTGAAAAAATCAAAAACGCCGATGCTGTCGTTTGGGCATTTCCGCTCTATGTTTACTTGGTGCATGCTGATTACAAATGCTTTATCGAACTGATTTTTGAAAGAAACGCCGCTGATTCATTTGCTAATAAATACGCGGTGATTTTTTCAACATCGATCAAATTTTACGATATTACTGCGCACAGCTATATCCATGCGGTTTGTGACGATCTGGGGATGAATGTTGCCGGTGCCTACACTGCCGATATGCCGGATTTGACAAAAGCCAAAGAACGAAAACGCTTTACATGTTTCGCCGAACACATATTTCAAATTATTAATGAAAAATGGCCGGTTCAACCCCGGTTTTCTCCGTTAAAGAAACGGGATTTTATATACAAAATGTGCGATGTCGAAAAACCGGTATCTTCAAAGGGGAAACGAATTGTACTGGTGTCCGACGCGATGGACGAGGACAAGAATTTAAACGGAATGATTAAGCGTTTTCAGAAGAGTATCGCTGAAGACATTCAAACAATTAATCTTCATGAATTATCGATCAAGGGTTCCTGCCGGGGTTGTTTGCGCTGTGGATATAATTTTGAATGTTCTTATGACGGAAAAGATGATTACAGAGAATTCTGGGACAAGAACTTGGAAGCGGCTGATATCCTGGTCTTTGCCGGTACGATTTGTGACCGGTATCTGTCATCGCTCTGGAAATGTTTTTTCGATCGTCGCTTTTTTCATACTCATACACCGCGACTTATGGGTAAACAGATCGTTTATTTGATTTCCGGTCCCCTGAGTCAGATTTCTAATCTGCGTATGATCCTGGAAGCGTATATGGAACTGGAAATGGCTAATGTCGTCGGATTTATCAGTGATGAATTTGGACAATCGGAAGATATAGATACACTGATCACAAATCAAGCCAGGGCTGCAGTCCGGTTTGCATCGGAGAATTATATCAAACCGGAGACATTTTTAGGCGTGGCTGCCCGAAAACTGTTCCGGGATGAAGTTTATGGTCGTCTGCGAATGGTATTTCAGGCCGATTACCGTGAGTATAAAAAACTGGGACTGTTCGATTTTCCACAAAAGAAGATCAGGCAGCGCCTGGTAAACGGCATTACCAGAATTTTGCTTCGAATACCTACCGTTCGCAAAAAATTTCAGGGATACATGAAACAGGGCATGATTATGTCCCATCAACGGGTTTTAAAAAAATTATTTCCGGAGGAATAAATGGAACGTATTTTTGAGATCATTGAAGCGGCTATTGGCTTCAGCAGAACTGTCCAGGTTCGGATCATTAATACATTAATAATTTTGTTGGTGTTGTGGTCAATTAAATTTGTGATCCGCCGGATTATTTATCGACAGACTGAAGATGTTAAGACACGGTTTGTCTGGATAAAAACTCTGACATATATAACTGTTGTTTTAGGCTTAATCATGGTCGGCAGTGTCTGGTTCAGAGGATTTAAAGAACTTGGTACCTACCTTGGTTTGCTATCTGCTGGCATTGCCATTGCGTTGAAAGACCCACTCACCAGTATTGCCGGATGGCTGTTTATCATGTTTCGGCGTTCATTTAGTGTCGGAGACCGGATTCAGATTGGGGATAAAGCCGGCGACGTGATTGATATTCGTATTTTCCAGTTTATTCTTTTAGAAATTGGCAATTGGGTCGATTCCGATCAAAGTACCGGTCGGGTAGTATATATTCCCAATGGTCAGATATTCACTTTACCACTGGCCAATTACAGTAAGGGATTTCAGTATATCTGGGATGAAATCAAGGTTTTAATTACTTTTGAAAGTGACTGGAAAAAGGCCAAGGAAATCATGCTAAATATTGCTAAAAAACATTCCGAACATCTGAGCAAATCAGCTGAGCGGAAGGTTAAGGAAGCCAGTAAAAAGTATATGATATTCTATAATAATCTGACCCCGACGGTTTACACATCGGTAAAAGATTCCGGTGTTCAACTGGCTATTCGATATCTCTGTGAACCAAAGAATCGCCGGG
>CAZAKB010000081.1:4381-14105 GCA_964485475.1 uncultured bacterium | reverse complement strand
TTAATTGAAATCCATCGAAAATCCACAGGACCGTTGAGAACCACTTCCCCACTTTGATAATCGCATATAAATACATCGACTTCTATTTTAAAATGACTATAAGCATGACGAACATGTGTCAAATAGCAGTCAATTTTCACGAGTAGACCTGTTTCTTCCCGAATTTCTCTGACACAAGCCTCCTCCGCACTTTCGTCATTGTGCAATTTACCGCCGGGAAATTCCCAGAGACCACCCAGAAGTCCTGCTTCTTTTCGTTTTGTAATTAATATTTTGTTGTCTTTCCGAATCACGCCGGTAGCAATGTTGTAGCTAGGAATTTTTTGTTTTTGAAGCTTTTTTGGATATTTTTCGACCATATTTTTACGATATACACGACAATGGTTAATTACAGGGCAATCGTGACACACTGGATTTGCCGGTTTGCAGATTATCGCACCCAGTTCCATCAGCGACTGATTATAATCGCCGGGATTGTGAGTATCGAGAAAACTATCCGCAAGTTCATGGTAGTGTTTTTGACTTTTTGAATCATTGATCGGTTTTTCAGAGCATGTTAACCGTGAGAGAACTCGTTTCACATTCCCGTCAAGAACAGCATGGGGTTTTGAGAATGCAATGCTGGATATGGCAGCAGCGATGTATTTTCCAACTCCAGGAAGCAACAGTATCTCCTCATAATTCTCAGGAAAACAACCACTATATTTTTCAATAATCGATTTTGCCGCTTTATGCATGTTCCGGGCCCGGCTGTAATATCCAAGTCCTTCCCACAATTTTAAAACATCCTGTAAGTCTGCTTCTGCCAAGGTTTTCATATCGGGAAATCGCTGGATAAATCGTTTAAAATAAGGAATCACGGTATCAATCTGCGTTTGTTGCGCCATTACCTCGGAAATCCAGATTCGGTATGGATCTTTTGTCTCACGCCAGGGTAACTGGCGCTTATGCGTCTGATACCAATTGAGCAATGCCTTTTGAAATGATTTCACTTCTATATTTTTCATTAACTATCTTTCAGAAATCCTAAGCAAACCTGCAAAAACAAATTCCAAATTTCAAGTTTCAATTTTCAAATCTCATTATTCAATACTCGCATCTAACAAAAAAGCCCCATGCAATCACACAGGGCCTTATTGATGTATTGAACCAGTGATCAGGCTTCTTTGACACCAATACCGGGTTTGTCATTGACTACGACACGGCCATCAACCAGAGTTGCACCGACAAAGGGATCGTTACTAATAAGAAGATTCCCATCGAGATCGGCATAATCAATCAGCGAACACATCTGTGCGGCGGCAGTAATCGCCACCGAACTTTCAATCATGCAACCAATCATAATTTTCATACCCAGAGATTTCGCCAGCCAGATCATCCGCATGGCTTCCTGCAGTCCGCCGGATTTCATGATTTTAATATTGATACCGTCGTAAGCCTCAGCCAGTTTTGGAATATCCTTCGTCGATTTTACGGCTTCATCCGCAATAATCGGAATCGGCGAACGATCACGCAGCCAGGCCGTTTCTTCCATCATATGAGAAGGCATTGGCTGTTCGATAAATTCGATACCATTTTTCACCAGCCATTCGATTTTTTTAATCGCATCTTCTTTATCGTGCCAACCTTCGTTCGCATCGACGCGAATCGGTTTATCCGGAGCAACGGAACGAACGGCTTTGATAAAATCTTCGTCATTAGGTTTACCAACCTTTACCTTAAGAATCTTGTACGGCTCGGCTTCACGGGTTTTTTGTGCCATGACCTCAGGCGTGTCGATTCCGATTGAAAAGGATGTCAGAGGTGATTTTTTCGGATCAAGACCCCAAAGTTTATAAAGTGGGGTATTTAATGCTTTGCCTACCCAGTCCATAAGGGCAATGTCCAGTGCGCATTTTCCGGCAGTCTGACCTTCACAAAGATTCTGAATATCATAACCCAGTTGAACGAATTCGAAAGGATCAGCATTGGCAAACAGAGGCATTGCTTTCTTGACGACTTCAATCGTCGATTCCGGTGTTTCATCATAGCGAACATTTGGGGCGGCTTCACCGATACCGACAATCCCGTCTTTTTCCAGCTTTACAAACACGTTCTGCTTAAAATTACTCGAATTCCGGGCAATCGTCCAAGTATGCCGTAGGTTCAATTGTTTAATTTCATAGCTCAGCTTCATGCCGCTTCCTTTCGTAAATTTTTGTTTTGAGCATGCGACTCCACCCAGTCCTGTTGTTACTCCTGTGGCCACCGCAGCAACACCGATAGTTTTTAAAAAATCTCTTCGTTCCATGGTCTATACCTCACTATTCATGATGTTTGTACGGCGAATTTACATTCAATATTTTATTAAGACAAGAATTCTTCAATTCCTTGCTCACATAGCTTTAATCCGTTAAATTCTTCCACATTTATGGATAAAAACACAACTAAAAGGGATTCGATTTGAAACTGGCAAAAATCAAAGCACCGAACACCTATCTGCTGATTTTCAGTATAATTATCCTTACAGCAATATTGACCTGGATCATTCCCAGCGGAGAATATAATCGCATCGATATGAATGGTCGTAAAGTTGTCGTTTCGGAATCCTATCACTCTGTTGAGAGCAATCCCCAGGGATTTTGGGCGGTATTACAAACACCAATTCGCGGATTTACAGACAAAAATGCAGCCTTAATCGTTGGTTTTGTTCTGATCGTCGGTGGCATATTTGCAGTTCTGGAAAAAACAAAAGCCATCGACGCTGCAATAAAAGCAATCATCAAAGCCCATGAACGCTCGCCAATAATTGAAATGCTTTTTATCCCGATCTTCATGATTATATTTTCCATTGGCGGCGGCAGTTTCGGGATGGGTGAAGAAATCATTCCGTTTATTTTGGTATTCGTGCCATTATCACTGGCACTTGGCTATGATTCTGTCGTAGGTGTTGCCATACCTTTTCTTGGTGCCGGGGCCGGTTTTGCGGGAGCATTCTTAAATCCTTTTACGATTGGAATTGCCCAGCAGATCGCCGATCTTCCACTTTTTTCAGGAATCGGTTATAGACTTATCTGCTGGTTTATCTGCACGACAGTTGCAATTGCATTTGTCATGCTTTATGCGCTGAAAATAAAAAAAACACCGTCAAAAAGTGTCTCCTTTGACATTGATGAGGAAAAGCGCAAGAACCTCCACATCGACGATATAGAGGAATTCCGGGGAGTTGAAACCCGTCACAAACTCGCGCTCTGGACCTTTGCTGCCGGGATGATTGTAATGATCTTCGGTGTCTTGAAATTTCAATGGTACATCGACGAAATTTGCGCGATTTTTCTTCTCACCGGAATCGTGATCGGTATTGTTGGAAGTTTGTCAATCAAAGAATTTACCGATGCTTTTGTTGCCGGCGCCAAAGACATGGTCGGAACCGCATTGATCATTGTCATGGCACGGGGAATTTTAATTATTGCCGAAGATGGCCGGATAATCGATACAATGCTGAATTCATTGGCTGGTTCAATTCAAAATTTCCACCCGATAGCCTCATCCCAGGCGATGTTTGTTATTCACTCGATTATAAACTTTTTCGTTCCATCGGGAAGCGCCAAAGCTGCCCTGACAATGCCAATTATGATCCCGCTGGCGGATATGGTCGGTGTTACCAGGCAAACCGCCGTTCTCGCTTTCCAGTTCGGTGATGGTTTCAGTAATATGATTATCCCGACGTCAGGAATCACGATGGGTGTTTTGACATTATCAGGAATATCCTGGGAAAAATGGGCAAAGTGGTTGCTGCCGCTAGAAATCATTTTTTTGGTGGTCGGTTTTATTTTATTAATTCCACCTTTTTTAATCGGCTGGTAAGATGAGATTAAAAAGCATTATTCTTTTCCTAATTCTAGTCACTTGGACACAATTCTGTAGTAAAATACATGAAACAACCCTGCACTTTCGTTATCCTGAAGATGTCAGTATCACAATTGATGTACCAAGAATGAAATTGCAGAAGCCGACCTTGCTGATATTCTATGCCCTGCCCAATGGTAACAGTACAGCCTGGACAATGGGAAAGCAACTCGAAGAGGGCGATGACTGGCATTATAATATTCAACATATCGGCGCTCAGACCAGGTTTCTGCGTCAGCAAATTAAAGATAGAAATATTGTAGTCGCCTATCTTGAAAACGATCTGAAAAGCTGGCCGTCATGGCGGCGTAAATTCATCAATAATTCCGAGATAATTCACAGTATTGTGGATACCGTTATGTCCTGTTTTCCAACAAAACATCTGAAGATTGCATTAAATGGTCACAGTGGTGGCGGGAGCTTCATTTTCGGGTATTTGAGCGGAGTCGAGGAAATTCCCGGCATCGTTGAACGAATCTCTTTTATCGACAGCAATTACGGTTATGAAGACAGCCTCCGGCACGGTGAAAAACTGACGAACTGGTTACTGGAATCCGATAAGCGCTTTCTAACGGTTTATGCCTATAACGACAGCATCGCTTTGTACAAAGGAAAATCCTTCGTCAGCGCAACAGGTGGAACCTGGTACCGCAGTAAAATGATGATCCGGAATCTTGAACAATCGTTTGATGTTACCGTTGATGACCGGGACAGCCTGATCTGGTACAATGCACTTGATAATCGAATACAATTTATCCTCAAACGCAATCCCGACCGGGGCATTTATCATACGGAACAAGTTGCGAAGAATGGTTTTATTCACAGCATTCTGTCAGGAACGCCGCTGGAGGGAAAAGGCTATCAGTATTTTGAACAGCGTGTGTACGATGGTTTTATCAAATAGGCCGTAGACTTGTGAAGTATTGTGATCTCAGCTGCGAATATGCCCGGTTTCCAGATAAACTTTCCGATGGTTCGCTCTCATGTAGGACATTCATCGGATTGTCATAAAAAACGGGCCGTGGCAGATTGAATCTGAAAAGTTACGTTCCGACACTGATTCGGAATCGAAATATTCTTCACTCTAAATAAACAATTGTGTTTTATAATTATTATCGCTATCTTAAGCCCAACTTATTGATATTTAATAAATTATTCTGATGTATTACCTCTTCACAATATATTAACTCTTTATTATCTGTTTCCATTTATACATGTGTATTAAATGTTTTTGTGTTTGCAAATCTGTAATTAATTCATAGGATAAAGAATGACCATATTTAACGAAAAACAACAAGAATTAACTGGAAAAATTGATGCCGATGCACATATTAAAAACTGGAAAGATTGGAAATGGCAAATCAGACATTCTATCAAGGATATCGAGACGTTTGAAACATTATTAGGAATTAAATTTTCTAAAAAACAGCGTGAATCTATTGAGGAAACAATTAAAAAATTTCCATTATCTATCACTCCCTATTATTTTTCACTAATTGACGATGAAGATTATGCCAATGACCCTGTATTTAAGCAGGCATTTCCTTCGCCTTCTGAATTAATAATTAATAAACATGATATGATTGATCCACTCGCTGAGGATAAGGACAGTCCGGTTCCTTTAGTTACCCATCGCTATCCGGATAGAGTATTATTTCATATCAGTAATACCTGTTCCATGTATTGCCGGCACTGCACCCGGAAACGTAAAGTCGGTGATCACGATTCGATTCCAAATAAATCGGAGATTCAAAACGGAATAAAATATATTGCTAAAACTCCTCAAGTTAGAGATGTACTCTTATCTGGTGGCGACCCATTTTTATTATCAGACACATATCTAGATTGGATACTAACCGAATTAGAGAAAATTCCTCACGTTGAAGTTATTCGGATCGGAACCCGAACTCCCGTGGTTCTACCCTACCGAATCACCGATGATCTGGTGAATATATTGAAGAAGCACCAGCCGCTCTGGATCAATACACATTTTAATCATCCCCGTGAAATCACCTCTTCTTCAAGAGAAGCCCTAGCTAAACTTGCCGATGCCGGTTTTCCGTTGGGTAACCAGAGCGTTCTGCTCGCCGGAGTCAACGACTGCCCGAGAATTATGAAGAAACTGGTCCATAAATTAGTCCAAAACCGTGTTCGACCATATTATCTATATCAGTGCGATCTATCAGAAGGTTTAAGTCACTTCAGGACTCCCGTTGGTAAAGGAATCGAAATCATGGAAAGTTTGATTGGACATACCAGTGGCTTTGCCGTTCCGACTTATGTCGTCGATGCACCGGGTGGAGGTGGAAAAATACCGCTAATGCCAAATTATATCATCAGTTGGTCCACAAATAAAGTGATTCTTCGAAATTACGAAGGAGTGATCACAACCTACAAAGAACCCGATTCCTATGAACCCTATTTTTGTGATCGAGATTGTGATAATTGCGATTTACAGCTGAAGCTGGAAAGTCCCGATGAGACAAAAGCCATTGGCATCGAAAAACTACTTTCGGATTATGATAAAACGGTTACTTTGACTCCTCAAAATACAGAACGATACGACCGAAGGACCTGATCGGAATAATGCATATTATCGACACCATCATATTTACCCTGTACATGGTCGGAATTTTATATATAGGTTTCTATTTCTTTCGTAGAAATAAAGATATCGACGATTATTACGTCGGCGGTCGCAAAATGTCACCCTATCATGTCGGATTGTCTATTGTTGCAACAGACGTGGGCGGCGGTTTTTCGATCGGTCTCGGAGGACTGGGTTTTGTGATGGGTCTATCGGGTAGCTGGTTACTTTTCACCGGATTAATTGGAGCATGGCTGTCAGCCGTGTTCATCATCCCAAAAATCAAAAAAATCGACCAACAGGAAAAGTTGCTAACCTACCCGGATTTTTTACGTTCAGTTTATAATAACCGGGTGGCAACTTTGGCTGCCATCATATCGGGAATTGGATATATGGGCTTCACGGGTGCACAGGTATTGGCCGGGGCAAAGCTTATGTCAGCAACTCTTTTTGAAAAAGCCGTATTCGGTTTAGCACCCCTGCAATTTTCACTCTATTTCATCGGGTTCATCATCATCGCCTACACGGTCCTGGGAGGTCTGAAAGCCGTCATTTACACCGACACCGTGCAATGGATTGTTCTGTTGACAGGTCTGATCTTTTTGGCAATTCCGCTTACCGTTATTAAAATTGGCGGATTTTCCGCAATCAGAACGGCATTGCCGCATGAATTTTTTACATTGACAAATATTTCCATAATAACACTAATCAATTGGCTGGTAACCATAGTACCCATCTGGTTGATTGCCATGACACTGTACCAACGCATGTTTTCCGTGAAAGATGTTAAAGATGCCCGCAAAGCCTGGTACATCGCCGGTATTTTCGAATACCCCGTAATGGCTTTTATGGGTGTGTTTCTGGGCATGTGCGGTCGTATTCTTTTTCCTGAAGTTGATCCCGAAATGGGTCTGCCAATGACCATTAAATATGTAATGCCCATCGGAGTTACCGGAATCGTAATTGCGTCGTATTTTTCTGCAATTATGTCCACTGCGGATAGCTGTCTGATGGCATCCAGCGGAAATTTTGTGACTGACATTTACCAGCGATTTATCCAGCCTGATAAATCAGAAAAGCACTATATCAGAATTTCCCAGCTGGTGACCCTGCTGATCGGAATTGTCGCAATTATTATAGCTAGCCGATTTTCAATGGTATTAAAAGCTATTCTATATGCGTATGCATTCATGGTTTCCGGACTGTTTATTCCCACCCTGGGTGCGTATTTCTGGCCTAAGCGCAGCAGTCATGGCGCTTTTTGGGGTATGCTCAGTGGCGGTAGTCTAACACTTTTCCTGATCATTGCAAAAATTGACCTACCCTATGGGCTTGATGCCACACTATTTGGAATTTTATTGTCTGCAGTTGTATTTGTAACTGTATCAATTCTATTACCTGATCAGAAAGGACAAACTAGTAATGGATAAAATTGAGAAATGGCAATCGTCTGTCTTTCAACACGGCGATTATAATAATCGAATCTACTTGATGAAATTGGCCAAATCGGATACAGTTGAAATAATCCCGTATCTTGATAATGTCGCGAAAAAAAATAATTACACCAAAATCATCGCAAAAGTCCCGGAATCATCCCGGTTTGAATTCGAGAAAAACGGGTATCAGCAGGAAGCCCTCATTCCGCATTTATTCAACAATCACGGTACGGCCAGTTTTATGGCGAAATATTATTATAAAGATCGTAACGTTGATGCGAACATTGAACACATTAAAGATGTGCTGGAAATTGCAAAAACGAAATCGGCACTAACTGATGATATACCACTGAAATCACCATTCCAATTTCGAATTGCCACTGAAGGTGATATTCCCCAGATGGTCGACGTTTATATGAAAGTATTCAAGACCTATCCCTTTCCCATTCACGATCCCGACTACCTGAAGAAGACGATGAATAGTCATGTTAAATATTTCTTAATTAGTAAGGACGATCAAGTCGTGGCAATATCCTCAGCTGAGATTGATTACGACAGAAATAATGTTGAGATGACCGATTTTGCCACGCTCCCGGCATACCGCGGAATGGGTTTTGCCCTGTACCTGTTATATCAAATGGAAACGGTTATGGAAAAGACTGACATTCATTGTCTTTATACGATCGCCCGGGCCATGTCTTACGGCATGAATATTACTTTTGCAAAGCGTGATTACCAGTATAGCGGGACACTAATCAAAAATACCAATATCTCCGGTCAACTGGAGAGCATGAATGTATGGTATAAGATTATTTAATTTCGGCGAAGCCACTACACTCTATATCTGTCATCACGAGGGGACCAGAATCATCATGGCAACGAAGTGGTCCGTGTTATCAAAGGACAGATCGCCGCGTTCATTACACTGACTCGTGATGACAGACTTTTACATGGCTACAGATGAGAGTTCCTCTGCCAGTGTGTCTTATGCTCTCGTCACCGGGCTCTCTGCTCAGTGATGCTGACTGGCTTTCCGCTATACCGGCCGCGACCGGCAATAATCAAAACAGCGGCTATTTATACCACACATAATTTCTGAGGATGGCCACAAGCACATACAGTGGCAACAATGCTGTAAAACCGCCGTAGTACATGATTTTCACCATAATGCCCAGCATCGGTCCCATCAGTGACAGTGCCGCGTCATTCTCGCTTTTCTTGTTGCCATATTGGTCCGTCGTTTGATATTGATAATCAGCATTCATCTGTTTTTTAGCGGACCTGTTGATAAAATTATAAATTCGTCGCCGGGGTTTGCGGTTGCGTTTGTCCACCAGCCAGAGCGGCGCCCGCAATGCCCACAGGTATACAATCGGCGTCACGAACAGAACAACACCAATCACGCCCCCCAGGATCAAACGCCCTGTACTCAATCCGGAATTTGCAAAATTCTCCGAAAATTTATCCCACATCATCACGTACCGGACAATGGCTAAAGCCCACATTGCCAGCATGACATATACGATTCCCTTCTCGGTACCCCGGCCGTCAAACTGACGTTTTTCCCATTTATCGATCCAGCTTTGCAATTCATCGATGAAGTACTGCGAATGCTCATCACCCGGATTGACATCACGGGCTTTCTGAAGCAGAACTTTGGAATCATCCAGCTGCTTCCGGGAAGTCGGTTCATACAGTTTATTGACCGTATCGACAATCGAATAGCAGGCCCAGGCTTTATGAATATAGTCCATCACTTTCGGATCGCCGTCAGGATGCAATTTATTTTTGTTTATTTCCGCCTTATCCGCCA
>CAZAKB010000081.1:0-4281 GCA_964485475.1 uncultured bacterium | reverse complement strand
TTCGGATCGCCGTCAGGATGCAATTTATTTTTGTTTATTTCCGCCTTATCCGCCAACACTTCCGCTTCAACAATTTCTTTAAAATTGGCATGGATCGGTTTCGTCAGATCATAGACAAACATTCTCATTGTAATATCGCCCTTGCCACTGAGCGCATCAATATTCGGACCGGACAGACGGGTTTTAAACGTACCTTCATGCCAGATTAATTGACAGGGTTCGTTTTTTTTATGCAATGAATGACCGATATCCCAGCGCGCGACCTTTGTATCCGGTAATTGCATGGCGTCATCCAGTTCCGTTTTAAACCGGGCCCACAGGTCATGAAATTCCGCAGGCACCCGGGTATTGTTCTTCATCCACTGCAAGGCAAGCTCTTTTTTTGTCATCATTTCCTCCATGAAATCAAAAGATTGGTTGAACATTAACTGTCGCCGCCACCGCTGCAACGAATTTTATCATCAGTTCTGAGCACTTCCTGAACAATATATGAATAATGATCAAAATATCCAGCTTTTACTTTACTTTTTGCCGTAACTCGTAATCCGTAACGCGTCACGAAAGACAATACGCTTACTCAATATTATCCTTGACTTTACGAAAATAAAATGTTAGATATTACTCAGAAGTTGTTTAAAGGGAGATTTTTCTGGCTCTTTGATATTCTGATGACATTCATGCTGTCGGATTGTATCAATAACCAAAACTTTTCATCTGTCCAATACTGACCCCGCTGCCACACCGAATATCTTGTCAGGTTGAAAACCACAGAGCATTATAACCATCTGAAGTGGTTACGGATCTGTATCTGCGAAGTCGATACCACTATTGATGATCGGAGATCCGCTTTACCGGTGATACGAACATTCTGAACGAATTTCGCACGATAATTGTTCATTGACAAAACTGGTATTTATGACTGAATAACTGGCAGTGAACGAAACTGATAAAGAATATTCTTTAATGAAAAAACATTAATTGATAACGGAATGGAAAAAAAGTATCTAAAAACAAGCAGATTGTATGATGCAAAACCTATTTTAAAAATCATAAAATCATTGAAAGGGTAAGATGATGAAGGCAAGAAGTTTTATTCTTTTTGTATTACTTGTGCTTATCGCAGGCTGTGGAAAAAATATTCTGAAAACCAAAAATGATAATCCCGATTATAAAACCGGGCAATTTTGTTTTAGCTTCAATATTACGAATATGCCATCTGAAGTAACCGCACTGAACGGGTATTTATCAAAAGCCGGTGAAGATACAATTTCCTTCACCTTTGATATTTATACCGATTCCGCAACAGCACTGGTAGAGGATATTCCCGTTGGAACGTGGAGTTTAAATGTCAGGGCATTTGACAGTAACAGTAATCTTATTTATTTCGGATCAGCAAATGTTACTGTGGTACCGGGAGTGACGACACCGGTTTCTTTACACATGAATCCGAGTACCGGGGGACTATCCATTACTGTAACCTGGGGAGATTTCGGAGAAATACTGGAAAATTCCGTTCTTTATTATGATTTAAATTCCAATTTCCATATGAGTAATGAAGCGTTTACGCTTACTTATACCTTTCAAAACGGGTGTTATCCGATCTGGCTGGATTCTAAAACTAAAATCGGGTATCACTCCCCTTCCAATTTTATGTATTACGTTATAGACGCTACAACAAAAGACACACTAAATTCATACAATATCACCGGGTACGGTACTTTCATTTCCGGGAGGTATTCTGAGCATCTTGAAGTATTCCTGTTCGATGTAAACGTTGACGGGTTACGATCGATAGGCATTATGGATTGGAACGGTAATATCACAATCATCAGTCGCGAGTATTCGGTCACCAATCCGGTATGCAGCGGCGTTGATGACTGGATATATTACCGTAAAAATGTTGATGGCATCTATAATATTTTTCGAATGAAACCTGACGGCTCATCCGAAGAACAAATAACCAATAACCTTGAATATACCTACGGAAATTTTTCGATCAGTTATGATGGTAACACCATTGTGGCGCCAAAGTTTAATGATGACTCCCATTATATAGCGAAAATTGATACCAGGACAAAACAAGAGACATTAATCGACCTAAGTAATCTCAATCTTGTTGGCTATACCTCATTTTCAAAGGACAATCAAACCATCTATTTTACCGGCGACAACGAACGGCATCTCTATAAAATCAATTTTGACGGGACCGGACTGGAGAAACTGAGCAATACTGGCTATTTATACCGGCCATTATTCTGGTAAGATTAAAACAAGTATTTAGTATGCGTCCGCTAATCAAACAGTACAGCCGACTTGCATTTTCGGCGGAGTATCAAAGGTTGTGTATGCAGAAACAATCCGGTTTCCTGATTTATAAACTTTCTTAAAAAGTGTCTGGATGGAGAATTTGTTACTTAATCGAAAAATATTGATTTGGATAGTATATGCAATATAAATGCATGTTAGCGGATATAAATAATGTCTAGACCAAAACAATATGGCATATGTCATATTTGTGGAAAATATCGAAAGTTATCCTTCGAACACGTTCCACCACAAAAAGCATATAATAATGAGCCTGCTCATATGGCGAAAGGAGAAGAATTTATTCGAAATATTACAAAAGCCAATTTTGAGGATATTAAAACCAGAATATATCAACGTGGATCTGGTGGTTACACTTTATGTGAAAAATGTAATAATGATACTGGAAGTTGGTACGGTAATTCATATCTAGATTGGGTATATCAAGCAGCATCAATTATTCACTATACTTCTGGAAAACCAACATTACATTATCCATATTTTATATTTCCGCAGAGAGTGATTAAACAAATTGTGTGTATGTTTTTTTCTGCGAATGGTCCTGAATTTCGAAAACTACATCCTGAATTGGTGAAATTTGTTTTAAATCGTGAACATAAATATATCGAAGATTCATTGAGAATATATTGCTATTATAATCCAACTTATGTTGGGCGACAAACTGGAGTCTCCATAATAGCCAATACGAAGGGTGAATTTGAGTCTGTTAGTGAAATATCATTTTTTCCTTTTGGATATTTGATGACTATTGAATCAAAAAAGCAGAGAAATAACATCCTCGATATAACTTTCTTCTCCAAATATGAATACAATGATTGGGTTGATTTAACATTTCAAATTCCTTGTTATAGTATCGCAACATGGTTTCCTGGCGATTTCCGCACAAAGGAAGAAGTAAAACAAACAATTGAGTACAATAGAAAACATTATAGTAAAAGAAACCGCAAACCATAAGATGGAAATAACGCCTAGCTGTTCTACAAACTTGGAATATCGGAGATTTAGATGATATTTATAATAAGTAAATTACTATTTATTTTTCATCGGCGTATTTCAGACATTACCCGTTAGAGGTTATATTAAAACAATGAACCGTTTACTAAAACACTTAAAATATTTATTTCTATTCCTGATATTATTTATTAACACAAATTTGATAAGTCAAGATATTGAAATATATAAAACTAATTCTTATGGTTTTAGAAATACGTTCCCGAGTATAATTATAGATGAAGATTCTCATACTAATGCATATAAAGTGTATTCAGTCAATCAATATGGATTAAAAAATATATTCCCCGATGAAATAATCGAAAGTGATAAATTCTATGGTTTTTGGTCTGTCTATCGAGTTAGTGATTTTGGATTAAAGGAAATGTTTCCAGATCAAGTGGCTGAAGAAAGCTCTGATGATATAGTAATAAAGATTTACAATGTAAATGATCTTGGACTAAAAGATATTATACCCTCAATGATAATAGAAAAAGATTATGTCGATGGAGAAATAAAACTTTACAATGTAAATAATGTTGGTATTAAAGATTTGTGGCCATTTGAAGTAATAAAAATAAATGATGGCAGATTCGATGTATATTCAATAGATAAGGCTGGAGTGCAAGATATATTCCCTATAAAAATAATTGAAATAGAAGACAATACTTCTGTATTTGGTATACTATTATTACCCTCAATAAAACAAATTATTTTTTCTCCTGATCATTCAAAAATAAAAAACATTCAGCGGATTAAAAGATTATCTGGAGATAATCTAAAAAAGGAAGGTTGGATAAAAAGTAATCCATTGAAGACAAAATAATCTATATATTTGGTAAGATAATGGATCGATTCGAACATATTAGTTGTCCTAACTGCAATAAAATGTACAGAATTCCTGTAACTAATCAGGTTTTAAAAATAACATGTAAAAATTGTGATACTATTTTTTATACAAATCTT
>CAZAKB010000080.1:12656-14207 GCA_964485475.1 uncultured bacterium | reverse complement strand
TCGATACAGGGCTTGGAAACCTCAATTTTATCCAGCGTCTGTACCGTTTTCAGTTCGATATAACGGGCGCCGCAAAGCCAGGCGCTGATGATATTCTGCGCCATCTGCGTATGAGGACCAGCCGCCACGCCAACTGGAGTTTCCAACAATTGCCCAAACATTGTCGTCTTAAAAATATCTTCAGGCTTTGGCGTAAAAAACTGGCTGCGGTAAATGCCGAATATTTGTCCTTTTTCATGGGATTTCAGAATTTGCGATAATAACTGGCGCAATGATATGGTTGAAAATCGATCACTCATAATAATTCTTATGTAATTTCCGGACTGCTTCTTTAACATTTTTTATGATTTCCGGCTCATTGACAGTTTGCATCACGCCATTTTTATAAAGAATTACGCCATCAGCGATGGTCATATACATCGGTTGCCCCTGGACGCCGAATATCAGATGATAAAACAGATTTTTCAGGTCAATTGCCGTCACCGGAATGTAGTTTGTTATCGCCAGATCGACGCGTTTGCCAACTTTCAGGCTTCCCACATTAGGAAAAAAGCGTTCGATCAGCTCGGCGGGCCAACGGAATTGAACATCCAGCGGATTATCGATATTTCCGTTACGCTGTAAAAAATGAGACCGCAGAGTACCGAGAATATTACCGGTCATCCCGTCGGTACCCAGAACATATTTTTCAATTTTCGTCAGATCCATCGCACCAACATTGTTGTTGGTGTTGGACTCGGGATTGGAAATCACAACGGGCTGGATTTTCCTGATGAGATCGTAATCCGTTTCCGACAGATGGATACAATGGGCCAGAAATGAATCCTGCGAAAGTAGCCCGAATTTGTTCAATCGGTCCACCGGCCCGGCATAGTCATGATCAACGCAATATTGATAATCCGCATGATCCTCACCACAATGAATGTGAATCGGCAGGGCGGCGGGTTTCTGCTTTTGAATGGCCGCCATTGTGCGTTCACTCAATGTAAAATTCGCATGCAGTCCCAGCAGTCCCTGAATCTGCCGGTTATTTCGGTGTTTCTCCCAAAAATCTATATTTTCACTCAGTTGAGTCTGTAAGGCATCTTTTCCCATACGATCAGAAATTTCATAGCAAAGCAGTCCTTTAACGCCGATTTTCCGAAAGGCATTTTCAATCAGTTCCAGACTGCCACCGATAGCATTCATAGATGCATGGTGATCGAAAATTGTAGTAACGCCATACTTCACACTCTGAATCAATCCATGGACAGCCGAATAATAAATTGATTCCTCATCCAGGGTTTTATCCAGATGCCACCAGAGATTTTCGAGAATCAGATTGAAGTTCGTCGTCGGGCCGATGGGCACAAGTCCGGTCGCCAATGCTGAGTAGAGATGATGGTGGGGATTCAACAATCCGGGCAGCACCAGCCGTCCTTGCAAGTCGATGGTTTCTGTTTCGGATTTACGAAGTTCGCCACTTTTCCCAATCCAGACGATCTTGCCATTTCCAATTTCGACGGCAGCGTTTTCCATCAGAAATGAAAAACCGTCGGTGATTGTAGCGTT
>CAZAKB010000080.1:8540-12556 GCA_964485475.1 uncultured bacterium | reverse complement strand
CCGTAACCCGGTCCCGCTAATATCCCTTGATGAGAATCGTAAACGATTTCACCCCGAATAACGGTCTTCACAACCTTTCCCTGAAACGTCAATCCTTCGAAGGGCGTTATCTTACCCTTCGACAAAAAATCCCGGCCTTCCACTGTCCATGTCGCCGCCGGATTAACTAAAATCAGATCGGCATCTTTACCGACTTCAATCGAGCCTTTTCGATCAAAAAGTCTATAGCGTTTAGCGGCATTTTCCGAAGTGATTTCAAGAAATCGATCCAGGTCTATTTTGCGTTTCACGAAACCTTCAGAGTACATATATGGAAAAAGTGTTCCCGTTCCCGGAATACCGGAATAGTCGTCCCAAGCAGAACCGGTGTTTTTCTGATTTGCCGGCGCCGGCGCATGATCGGAAGCGACAAAATCCAGTGTCCCGTTTATCAATATCTGCCATAATCCATCGGCATTGCCCGGCGATTTCACTACCGGTGCGGTTTTCAACGCTCCGCCGATACGCTCAAGATCTTCACAGGAAAATTCCAGATAATGGGAACAAGTTTCACCAGTAACTAAATTTGTCTGCTTCAATAGTTCCGCCGCTTCTGCAGTTCCGACGTGAACAATATGCAGGTCCGAACCAACCTCTTCCGCTATTTCAATGGCTTTCCGGACCGCAATGATTTCGGCATCTTCGGGGCGCGAACGATAATAATTCTGCCAACCGGACCTTTTGGCTCTTTCAATTTTTTCTGCGGAAGTAACTGTCTTATAATCTTCAGCGTGCAGCAGCGCTGGTCGATTCAATTCTTTCGCAATCTCCAATACCTGGCGAAACTGCTCAAAATCGAGCCGGGAAAAACTGTCCATCCCGGAAATGAAATAGGTTTTAAAACCCAGAACATATTTCGCTAATTCAGACATATGTTTTTTCAAATCGTCATTAAAACATTGTCCTGAAACCCCGCCGAAGAATCCAAAATCCACTACTGATTTCTGGCTAACGATATCCAATTTGTGTTTCAGATTTTTGAGATTCGTCACCGGCGGAATTGACGTACAGGGCATATCAATAATTGTCGTGATACCGCCGGAAGCTGCAGCGCAACTGCCGTGATAAAAATCCTCGCGATCCGTATAACCCGGTTCATCAAAATGCACATGCGGATCAATCGCACCGGGAAACACACACATACCATTTGCATCAAACTGGTCTGCGCCCATCAGATTGCTACCAATCTCTGTGATAGTGCCGCTGGTGATTTTAAGATCGAGAGTATGAAAATCTTTTTCGCCGGATAATGCCACCCGGCCATTTTTTATGATCAAATTACGCCTGCCTGTTTCATAGCCCTGTACACTTTTGCCGGCGTAAATGGCGCTTCAAACAATCGGACGCCAACGGCATCATAAATGGCATTAGCAATGGCCGGCATAGGACCGTTTATCCCAATTTCTCCAACCGATTTCGCGCCAAAAGGACCGGACTCTTCATGAGAGTCAACCACAATAGTCTTTATTTCAGGCATATCTGCAGCCGTCCAAATTTTATAGTCCCGGAAATGTTTGGTCAGTAAATTACCATTTGCGGAAAATTTATACTCTTCTGTCAAAGCATAGCAAATACCATTCACGACCGCGCCTTCAATCTGACCTTCTGTCAGTATCGGATTCAACGCCTGCCCACAATCAACTGCGGATACAAATTTAATCACATCAACTTTACCGGTTTTTTTGTCCACTTCCACTTCAGCGAACTGGGCAATAAATGGAGGTGGAGACTGCTCCACCACATTTGATGCACTGGCCTGAATCTGGAATTGATTCTCCGAATAAAGCGCATGGACAGCAACATCGGAAAGAGAAATACTTTTTTTGTTTTTTCGATCGTATACCCGCCCATCGCTCAAATCAAGATCATTTTTATCGGCCGCCATCATAGCCGCAGCTACATCCAGAATCTGGTTCCGGATCTTCTCGGCACATTTCTTCACGGCGCCACCGGAAATGTATGTCGTTGATGAAGCGTAAGCGCCAACATCAAAGGGTGTCCGGTCCGTATCCGATGACAAAACAATCATTTTATCGAGGCCTACACCCAGCACTTCCGCCGCGATCTGGGCCAAAACAGTATCAGAACCGGTGCCGATATCTGTTGCCCCGATATCCAGATTAAACGAGCCGTCATCATTCATTTTCATTGTGGCAGCAGCCATATCGATCAATGGAATTCCTGAGCCTTGCATTGCTACACACAGGCCAACACCGGAAACCTTATCTCCATTGGTAATCTTTTTACTACGTTTATTATACCAACCGATCTCTCTGGCGCCAATATCGATACATTCGTCCAACTTACAGGAATTGACAATTTGTGTAACTCCTTCGGTACCTTCACCAAGCGCCTTAAACACCTGTGATGTTTCACCAACCTGAATATGATTTTTCTTGATAAATCCCAATAAATCAATGTCCAGTTTTCGGGCTATCATATCCAGTTGTTGGTTCAGAGCAAAATAGCCTTGTGTTGCACCGTAGCCACGATAGGCACCTCCAACAGGGAGATTCGTGTAGACCGAACGTCCCAGGAAACGGAGATTTTCGATTTTATTGAATAATGGTAATACCTTAGCGCCACAATTAGACAGCACTGTCAGGGCATGAGTGCCATAGGCGCCGGAATTCAGCAGCGAATCCATCTCTAAAAATGTAATTTGGCCATCATTTTTAACACCGGTTCTTAAGCGAATCCGAACAGGATGACGGGTTCGGCTGTTTTGAAATACTTCTTTGCGGGACAGTACAATCTTCGCTGAGCGTTTATGTTTTATCGACGTCAGAGCAACCAATTGCTCCAGAAAAACTTCCTGCTTTCCCCCGAAACCGCCGCCGATTCGAGGCTTGATCACCCGAATTTTTGACAAAGGAAACTCACAGACTTTTGATACAATCCTGCGAACATGAAAGGGAACCTGAGTAGTGGTTACAATCACCAATCGGCCCATTTCATCATAAAAGGATATCGCCGCATGAGGTTCCTGAGCGCAATGAGAACCGTAGTGAGCTTTATATGTGTGATCAATGATAAAATCCGCTTCATTTTCGCCTTTTTCCAAATCGCCAAAGCCTATTTCAACTTCTGCGGCCAAATTTTTCTCCGGCTCATATTTCGCCCCAATCGGGGTAAAACGGTCTGGACCATGTAATTTTGGAGCGTTGTCCGACATCGCTTTTTCAGGGTCAAAGAGTGGTTCAAGTACCTTGTATTCGACGTTAATCAGTTTTATTGCATCGGATGCAATTTGCCGGCTCTCTGCGGCCACCATCGCAACCCGATCGCCCACAAACCGCATTTTAGTATCAAACAAAACCGTATCGTAAGGCGATGGTTCAGGGAATCCCTGGCCGGCTGTTGTGTGCAGGATCGGTTTTACATTTTTAAAATGAAATACATCCACGACACCGGGTAATTTCCTAGCTTCGGAATCGTCAATATTTAAAATCTCCGCATGAGCATGAGGTGAATATAAAAGGGCCAGATATAGAGGATCTTTCAATTCGAAATCATCAACAAACTTACTCGTACCCGTGGCCAGAGATAGTGAGTCGATTTTCTTTTCGGATTTTCCGACAATCGTGTACTTATTCATGATGCCCACCATTTTCTCGAATCCGTTTCGCGGCCAGCTGCACCGCTTCGATGATTTTCACATAGCCGGTGCAGCGGCAGAGATTGCCATCAAGCGCACTCTTGATTTCTGCTTTGGACGGATTGGAATTCTCCTGCAAAAGCGCGTAGCTGGCCAAAACCATTCCCGGCGTGCAAAAGCCACATTGAACGGCCCCGACATCAACAAACGCTTCCTGAATAATGTGTGGTTTATGAAGATTGCCGATTCCTTTGATGGTTTTTATGTCTTGACCAACCGCCGATGCTGTAAAAACCTGGCAGGAATTTACCGGTTTATCATCAAGCAGTACGAGACAAGCGCCGCATTCACCTTCGAGACAACCATTTTTCACTTCCGT
>CAZAKB010000080.1:0-8440 GCA_964485475.1 uncultured bacterium | reverse complement strand
GGTAAATTTCGACGTCGTACCCACCACGATAATCCGACTCGCCACAATTTTGGTCTCATCAATACGAAGCAACACTGTATGATTAAATGTCGGCATATCGCTCTTGGTCCGAATCTCACGATAATGGTCCGATCGCCAGTCAGCATTTTTGAATTTCACAGCTGTAATCATTGATTCTTTGCGAAGTGTCTTATCGTTAATGTATTCTATGATGGGAAATTCACCGTCATTTTTTCCGATCAGGACAACTTTCGCATCAAGCGCTATTAATGCACCCATCAGGTCCGACCATGGTGGAAACATGGCAATGCTGCCCCCAATGGTGATCCGGTTCCGCAACGGTGTATTGGCAGAATGATGCAGACATTTCACCAGAATATGGTTTGGGTCTACTTTTTTTAATTCCGAAACTACTTCCGCATAGGTGCAGACACTGCCAATTTCTACACTGCCATTCGTAATGTTAATGGTTTTCAAAGGCAAATGTGATAATTCAATCAGCCCATCAGTATTGGACAGGTTTCGCAACAATAATCCTGTACCTCCACCATGAGGTAGTACAGTTTCTTGCCGAACCAGTTTTCCGGCGTCGGCAAAAGTCTTTGGATAATACCAGTTTAATTCTTTCATAGTTGTTAAATATCCACTGATTTTTATTAAATGTCAAGCAATCTGATAGATAAAACCACCTTGTACTCATACTTGGATTTCCATATATTTTCATAACATATTTAATAAAAGGGAATTGGTATTGGAATCCACATTATTATTGGCAGCATTAGTCACTTATGGAATCAGCCTCGGACTGTTTTTAACAAAACGTGACCGCCTGGCTATGAACATCTTAATACTTGCAGTGTTAATTCACCTTGGTGAATTGATTTTCCGCTCCGTTATTGCCCGGCATCCACCATTTACCAATATGTACGAGACCTTTATCTTATTACCATTTCTCGTTGCTCTGCGAATTGTATTCTGGAAAGGACAAATAGGCGGTCAACTCCGGAAAATCCTGACGGGAAGCATCATGGTTATCATCAGTATTTCGCTGTTACTTCCCCAGTCCATGAAAATACCCAAACCACTGATGCCCGCCCTTAACAGTATCTGGATGTACATTCATGTTCCCGCCTATTTTTTTGGATACATGGCTATGCTCGTGGCGGCTGTTTATGCCGTTCTATTACTTTTTCAGAAAGATACCGGCGTATCTTCTCTAATTAAACGGATGGATAATGAAGTCAAAATCGCCTTTTTTTTCCTGACTGTGGGAATGATTACCGGTGGTATCTGGGCCTATGTCAGCTGGGGAAATTACTGGGCATGGGACCCGAAAGAGACCTGGGCGTTAATTAATATCATCGTTCTGGCGTTTTACTTTCACCTGGATAAACCCACAAAACAGAAAAAAGCATTTATCGTTATAATTGCGATATTGACAATTGCTTTTACTTATTGGGGGGTCAGTTTCATTCTTTCCGGCCTGCACAGTTATACATAGGAGAATCCTGGATTCGAATCAGTGAATAGGTTCAGTCTACCATTGATGCCCGGTTTACTTTTCATGATTCTCATCTGGAATCAAACCTGCTACGGAAAATCGATTCTTCTTTTGCACCTGTAAATCATTTTCACTATATTCTAAATCATAGCAAATAATCACAGGGAGATCCGATGAAGAGATTTATTATTCTGTGTGTTATAACATTTGCCGGGCTTGGAATCGCCAGTGATAAACCTTCCGGTGAACACGCCCTTGGCAGCCGTGAATATTCGGATTATGAAAAACCGGAAGTCTGCGCCAGCTGTCATACCCGGATCTATCAGCAGTGGCGACAGGCCATGATGTCACAGGCCTACACCCATCACTGGGATGAGATTGAGTATTTCGAATTAGCGATCCCTCATGGTAAAAAAGTTGAGATGTTTAAACCTGTTTCCGATGGATGCAACGGCTGTCATACGCCAATGGCATATCTGGCTGGTGATGTACCACCACCACGACCGGAGAAAAATTCCCGGGCCAATGAAAGTGTTAGCTGTGATATATGCCATACGATCACTGATATTGCTGATGATCCGGTAAATTTCAACTGGGTTTCAGAGCCCGGACGAAAAAAGTTCGGAGCAAAAGAAGGATTAGCGTCTCCGCATCATATCACGGAATACAAGGAGGTTTTCACCAAAGCCGAATACTGCGGTTCCTGTCACAATGAACAAAATCCCTTTGGAATTTATGTAAAATCAACGCAGATGGAATGGGCAAAAGGTCCCTATGCCAAACAGGGCGTTCCCTGCTTTGTCTGTCACATGCCCAAAGCCAAAGGCCGCAGTGCACCAATGGCTAAAGAGGGAATGGTTGCTCAACATGTTTTCCTGGGCGCTCATAATGAAGCCAAAGTAAAAAGCGCCATCGAGATATCAATACATCCTGATGAACGGGAAGTCCCTTACGATGGAACAGTAGCCTTTCAGGTTGAGCTCTTTAATGCCAAGGCTGGTCATAAAATTCCTACTGGCTCTGTTGAAGATCGGATACTCTGGCTGGATGTCAGGGCTGTTGATTCTGAGGGCAATGAATATCATCTACCGGTTGATAAAAAGGGATTCAAAGGAGAAGAATATACAATTGCTGCGGATGAACTGGCCTATACCGATATGGCCATTCCGCTGGGACTGAAAAATTTTAAAGGCGTTCAGCGTGATGGAATTCCGGTTGGAAATCGCATCTTCCGAATGCCCTATTTCGATGAAAATGGCATCATGACTATCATGCAATGGAATACCCGCAGTCTCGGAGTGGATTACCGGATTGGGCCGCGGGAAACCAAGCTGGAAACCTTCACTTGGGAAATGCCTGATGAAATTGCTATTGGCGACGTGATTATCACGGCAACAATTAATTATCAAAAATTGGTTAAACCCGTCGCTGATTTTCTAAAAGTACCGGCGGAAGAAAGTGAAATAATTTTGATGAATGAAGCTTCGACGAAAATTGAAGTATATGAATAAGGAGAATCCCATGAAATCCCGATTAATATTCATAGCGGTAAGTTGTTTAATCATCCTGTTTTTGAGTCAGTCTGCATTTGCGGTCCCGGCGTTTGCCAGGCGGTATAAATTTTCCTGTACAACGTGTCACGATCCGTTTCCAAGATTAAAAGATTATGGTGATGAATTCGCCGGTAACGGATTCATCGAGCCCAAAGAAGAAAAACCCCGGGATTATATTTCAGCCGGAGATGATAAGCTCTGGTTGAATAAAACTTTCCCAATCGCTGTCCGATTTGATGCATTTACAATGCTGGAAACAAAAGGCGATGTGGAAAAAGACCTGCAAACCCCCTACGGCGTGAAACTATTATCTGGCGGAACGCTGTATAAAAACATTGGTTACTATTTCTATTTTTACATCTACGAACGGGGTGAAGTCGTAGGTCTTGAAGATGCCTATATTCATTTTGATAATGTCTTTGGCAGTAATCTTGATGTCATGGTCGGGCAATTCCAGACCTGTGATCCACTGATGAAACGGGAACTGCGCCTGACCTTTGAAGATTATAACGTTTATAAAACCCGGATCGGCAGTTCCGGAATTAATCTCGCCTACGATCGGGGCATGATATTCGCCTATAGCATTGAAAAAACCGGCACTGACATTGTTGCAATGGTAACCAACGGAAACGGTATTCCCGAAGCCGGTGATAATAAACGTTTTGATCAGGACCCCTATAAAAATGTAATGCTGCGGGTGGCACAGGGGATCGGCGAAAATATCAGTATTGGCGGATTTTACTACCGGGGTGAAGAGGCGAAAATTGTAAGTGAGATCCCGGTTACTGATACCACAAATGTGGTACAATATTTCGGGCCTGATATTGTATTGGGACTTGGCAAACTTGCCTTTACCGGTCAATACCTGATCCGAATGGACTCCAATCCAAATTTTATTGCCAATCCCGATGAAACTCAAACAACCGGTATTTGTGCCGAACTTGTTTTTTCGCCTAATTATGACCAATCCAATTTCTACTGGACCCTTCTGTATAATAACATCGATTCCGATATCAATGCACATGATTATCATACAGTCGCACTCAGCGGAACCTATCTTCTGGCCCGGAATCTGCGGATAATCGCCGAATATATCAACGACCTGGAAAAAGAAAACAATATGTTTATCCTGGGATTAGTATCGGCTTTTTAACTTGCTGCCCTGGAATCCAGACTCAATGCAGTCGCAGTAAGGCTCATACGGATGCCAATGGAAAATGCACAACCTGCCACGGTACAATGACAACTGTATCGAATTCTATAACCTCAAATTCGCGCATTCCCTGGATTAATGAACCGGCATGTACAGATTGCCACAGCAGCAATATTGCAGAAGTCAGTACCGGATCAATACTCTATCGGAATGCAAAGGAACATGGTGGGCTGTACTGTGCAGTCTGCCATAGCAGCCCCCATGCGATGGTTCCATCAACAAAAACCGCTGACAATTATCAATCTCAGCAATACCAAAATAGCGACAAAACAATCAGTAGTTGTGGTGTGTGTCATGGCGATTCAAAAGGTGATGACGAGATTAGCGAATTCGCTGAAAAACATGGAGGCAGTAACCCCGATAAACCGATTGGATGCCACATCTGCCATACGTCAGTCCCAAGCACGAATACAGCAGAATGGCCACACAGTTTCCAGTGGACCGCTCGTTAATCGATTAAAACATATAAAAAAATCAACCGGGTTAAGTTGGTGTTATCCATGTGATCACTGTTTCCAAGGCATGATCAATAACCTTAATCACCCGATCAATTTTGTACTTCGTCACATTGATCGCAGGCATTATGCGAAGAACTGTTTTATGCGTGCAATTCAGTAACACTTTCTTTTTTAAACAATGCTGAACAATATCCACACCGGGAATCGTTAGTTCAACTCCCAGCATCAATCCGATTCCTCGAATCTCTTTAATAATAGAATATTTCGTCTTCAGGATTTCCAGTTTTCCTCTCAGGTAGTCACCCATTTTGACAGCGTTTTCCAGAAGATTTTCATCAGCAATCGCATTTAACACCGCAACACCGGCTGAGCAGGCAATCGGGTTTCCCCCAAATGTTGATCCGTGACTTCCAGGTTTCAATACATCACAATAGTCACGTTTGACAGCAATTGCCCCAATCGGAATACCGCCACCCAAAGATTTTGCCATTGTCAGCACATCAGGTTCCACATTAAAATGCTGATAGGCAAAAAGTTTTCCGGTACGGCCGATGCCGGTCTGCACTTCATCCAGAATTAACAAAGTATCATAATCGTTACACAATTGCCGGGCGGCCATCATAAACTCTGGTGTAATCGGTACAATTCCGCCTTCACCAAGAACCGGCTCGAACATTAATGCGGCAACATGCTCATTCATCATGTCTTTCAGCATTTCGATATTGTTTGCTTCACAATATTCAAAACCACCGGGCAACGGGTCAAATCCGTCGTGATAAATCGGCTGCCCGGTCGCCGTCACGGCAGCAATGGTCCGCCCATGGAAGGAATCTTTCAAAGTGATAATCGTCTTCTTGTTTGGATTTCGTTTGCGGGCCAGTTTGATGGCGCCTTCATTTGCTTCCGCGCCACTATTACAAAAAAACACCTGCCCGTCAAATGTGCTTTCTATGACCAGCTTCGCCAGTTCGCCCTGGGCATTGTTGTAATAGACGTTTGGAACGTGAATAATTTCCGTTACCTGTTTCTGGATTGCCTCAACAACTTTTGGATGACAATGCCCCATGTTCCCGGCCCCATAGCCGGGAAAAAAATCCAGGTATTCCCGTCCTTTGTCATCCCAGACCGCCATGCCCTGACCTTTCACGATTGTGATCGGCTGCCGGGTATAGGTGTTCAGGACATACTTATCGAATGTTTTCTGATCCATCTTTTAAAATCTCCGTTCCAATTCCTTCTTTTGTAAATATTTCCAGCAGCAGCGAATGATCAATGCGGCCATCCACAATATGCCCCTTATTGACACCGAATCTTAAGGCACTCAGGCAGGAGGTAACTTTTGGTATCATCCCGCCATTTATAACACCTTCCTTAATCAATCGTTCGGCTTCTGCCCGCGTAAGTGTGCTGATAATACTATTTTCGTCATCGGGATTCTGAAAAATTCCCGCAGTATCGGTCAGGTATACCAGTTTCCGCGCACCAATTGATGATGCAATATCGCCGGCCACAACATCGCCGTTGACATTATAGGTTAAATTATTTTCACCGATACCGATCGGCGCAATCACAGGAATTTTGCCCTGATCCAGCAGAGCATTCAGGATGGGAGCATTGATGTAGCGGACTTTACCGACAAAACCAATGTCCACTTTTTTTCCTTCTACTTCGGGCATCATTTTATCGACCCGGATAAGGCCATCATTCATCCCGTACAGACCGACCGCATCGCCATCCATTTTATTCAGCAGATTGACGATCTGGGAATTAATTTTGTGGGCCAAAATATCTTCAACGATATCCATGGTTTCACGATCGGTCACACGCAGTCCATTCACGAACTCCGCCGTTGTTCCGCGTTGTTTCATGGCTTCCGTAATTGCCGGTCCACCACCGTGTACCACGACAGGGTGCCAGCCTACATATTTCATGAATACGATATCCATCAACACTTCGTCCATCAATTTTTCATCGGTCATGATACTGCCACCGAACTTGATAACGATTTTTTTGCCTTGAAAGGCCTTGATATAGGGCAGCGCTTCAATCAGGACGTCTGCTTTTCCAATATATTCTTGCATTAACCAGACTCCTATGTATGATATTCCGCATTAATCTTAACATACTCATAAGATAAATCCGATGTATAAACCAAAGCGGATTCATTGCCGGTATATACATTCAAAATAATATCCAATTCAACAGGCAGCATAAGTCGCTTCATTGTGTCTTTATCCAATTTCACCGGATTACCACTTTTATAAATATAAACACCATTAATCCGGAGATCGGCTTTATCGGGATCAAAAACCACATCCACCATCCCGGCGGCCGATAAAATCCGGCCCCAGTTCGGATCTTGTCCAAAGATTGCCGTCTTTACCAGCGCGGAATTAGCGATACCAAACGCCATTTTCTTGGCATTTTCAAATGTATCGACCTGATTGACCTGAATCGTCACAAACTTGGTCGCACCTTCGCCGTCTTTGACTATAGACCTGGCCATCTCCAGTAATAATGTCATTAACGCATCATGAAATAATGATGCTTCTTGAGTTCCGGGTTGAATTTCCGGATTGCCTGCTTGTCCGTTAGCCATTATCAACGCTGTATCGTTGGTGCTGGTATGCCCGTCAACACTGATCATATTGAAGGTCTTTTCGACACAATCGGTAAAGATTTCATCCAGCAGGCTATGATTTATTTTTGCATCGGTTGTAACAAATGCCAGCATCGTCGCCATATTCGGCTGAATCATACCGGAACCTTTTGTAATACCGCTGATTGTGACCTCAACGCCCTGGACATCGATGTTTACACCAAAACTCTTCTCCACTGTATCGGTGGTCAGAATCGCCTCGGCGCAACCGGTTCCACCGTCAATTGACAGCTGCGAAGAGAGTTCTTCAACGCCATCCCGCATTTTATCCATGTCCATCAATTCACCGATGACACCGGTACTAGATGCCAGGATTAACTCCTTTGGAACATTTATTTTTTCAGAAAGCAATTGAATTGTTTCATACGTATCTTTCAGTCCCTGCTGCCCGGTCCCGGCATTAGCGTTCCCGGAATTAATGATCAGTGCCTGCAGCATATTCCCGGATTTCTTCAGGGATTCCATCGCCACCAGGAGCGGCGCGGCTTTGACCATGTTTTTTGTGAATTTCACCGAACATTTAGCCGGTACATCACTTTTTATTACGCATAAATCTTTACGTTTTCGTTTAAATCCCGCTCGCGTCGCTGCGGCGGTATATCCTTGCGGATCTGTGATTTTAGGATTTTGTATAAAGTTCATCATTACTCCATTAATTAAGTCCCAGTGTTTCATCCAATCCCATCATCACATTCATATTCTGGACCGCCTGACCGGAAGCGCCTTTGATCAAATTATCGATCGCACTTATCAGAATCAACCGGCTCCCCGAAGTCACCAAGCCGATATCACAGAAATTCGTATTGGTAACGTGGTTAATTTCGGGGATTTTACCCGTATCCATAACCCGTACAAAGGGTTCATTTTGATACTGTTTCTGATAAAGGTCCTGCAACTCAGCAATCGCAACCGGTCCGGTCAATTCGGTGTAAATCGTGCTGTAAATCCCCCGTGTCATTGGGACGAGATGAGGCACAAAAACAATATCCACCGGTTTTCCTGCCATTTTACTGAGTTCCTGTTCGATTTCCGGTTCATGCTGATGGGATGCGACTT
>CAZAKB010000079.1:0-14227 GCA_964485475.1 uncultured bacterium | reverse complement strand
AGCTTGTACTCTGACATTTAATGCTACGGGCGTGAGCCCGTAGTTATTTACTAATAGAATCTGCTAAAAATCCGAACAAACACAGAATGATCCATTTCAGTCACATGGATTCTTCATATATTGCCGGAGTTACCAATTATTATTTCAATTATATGTTGGTGTTAGGATATAACGATATATTCTTTTCCTGTAAATTTGGTCGAATATACCACTATAACGGGCGATCATTATACCGTTATCCAATTGAATTAGATGGCTGGATGACCGGGATTGATGGGAAAGATGACTTCATTGTCGCTATCGGTTATGATATGCAGACGGCTTATGTTTTTAGAGGGTATCGCTGAATATTCTCGTTATATCGTTCTGTGGTGTAACTGATCCCAAAAGGTCACACCGCAGAGCAGTGTGACCAGATAAACCAGCTTAAAGCCAACACAAAGTAGAGGCACAGCGTGCTGTGCCCCCGGTAGCCTGTTCAGGAATCGTTGTTTAGATCGGCCTATTTTTTCTTCATGTTCTTTTTCCTTGATGAAAAAGAACCAAAAAATCACCGGCTGACGAAAATCACTTCTATTTGTGATTATTCCGAAATTGGTGGAAGTCGTCGTGATTTTCTGAGGCCGGAATAGAAAACAGATAGAGAGTTTTATTTTAAATTGCGGCTTAAAGCATTTAAATAGCTGCTAAAATCGATATATGCACGGACAAGGTCGCAACGCTAAGTAGTGTGACCCGATTTCAATCAATCTTCGCGCATTCTTTGCGATCTCTGCGGTTAATGAATGACGACTATGTCAAGTCTTGTGGAATTTACTCTTCCGAATGAAACTTGATCACCCGTATAATCGAATTCTGGCACACCGGGCAGAAATCCACCAGGCTTTTGGAGAACATTTTACAATCGAGATACGGCCGGTACTGGCCTTCCGAAACATAACCTGATCCCTCGTAGACGCCGACTTTACCCCAGTATTCTTGTTTTCGTAGCAGCGCTGTGCGTTCAGTCTGATTCGCATAAGGTATTTTATCGAAGAGTTGCTTTTCCCAGGGCGTTGGAACTGGCGTTTCCGGATCAATAAAGGTTTTCCATTTAATCATTTCCGGGTTGGTGTTGGGACTGACATTCGGTTCCCAGGGTTCGACGTCAAGCGGGTAAAATTCGTTGTAAGCAACTTGCGATGTATAATATTCATCAGCCAATCCACCGAACGCATGTCCAAATTCATGGACGAAAACATAGTCCGGCCACCAGGCGTTTTCGGGTTTGTCATCATGACTGTAGCAAGTGGAAAAGAGATTATAAATACCGCCACCGCCATACTTATTACTATTTACGATAAAATAGAGTTGATCGTAAGGTGCATTGGCGGCGATATCGCGGATACGTTTATTGTCGAAGGCGAGAATATAGCGATCAGAATCAAAAGAGTTATAGGACAATTCAAACGCCGATTTGACAAACACACCGGCGCGGGGATTGTCAATACCCGATTCTTCCGACGGAACTTCCAGGTACCAGATGTTGAAGTGGTCTTTATATTTATTAAACGGCGGCGCTTCAAAGAACACCGTCATAAAATGGTTGACATCATTCCGGAATTTGCGCATTTCTTTTTTTGTGTAACCTTCAGGCAGCAGCAGGATATCAACTTTTTCATTGGGCGAACCATTTTCAATGAACGCTTTGGCTTTGTAATTGTTGACTGGTCTTTCCCGTCGAATAAAGCGGGAATCCGGGTCGATTTCTGTTGAATATTCCTTTTCAAAATCACCCTTCTTATTCCGGGAATAGTGTACAAATTTAATTGGTTTTTTTGGGAAAGGAATCAGCACTGACGCCGAGATTGTCCGGTAAATTCCAGCGGCGGCTTCGTCTGTGGTTTGCCATTCCTGAAAAAGGCTGCTGAAGCCTTTCGAGAAAATCAGCGTGTTGGTGTTTTTATCGAATATTTCAACCTTATGATTACCGTAATTCAGTGTGTCAATCAGGTTGGTCATACTGCCGGCCCAGACCGGTTCCTCTTTAACCTGGTCAAGAGAGATAGTCGTTACATCTTTTATTCCGGTGAAATAATAATCCACCCGCATGGTTTTATTCACAAAATATTGATCAAAATCAGGGCCGGTTTTCGCCATTAGAGAGGTGCTGATTAACAGAAATCCTAAAAATAGTCGTTGCATTATTACTCCATTTTACCTGCCGGAAAATTAGGTAATCACATGACGATTATCAAGGCTGTTTGTCAAAATTCCGGGAATTCTCAGCAATTCCTTGTTTGAACAGTGCCAGTTATTTAAATTTGAAAAACGTGGTTTTTTATGATTTCGTTTATTAATGCAACATGCAGCTTCCGAAAAAATGCCGGTGTCAAAAACCTGAATTTCTGTATTGACGACGGTGAATTCGTCTTTCTGACGGGCCCGTCAGGAGCGGGTAAATCGACCCTGTTGCGGCTGATTTATATGGATCTTTTTCCGGAAAAAGGGAAAGTCCTGATCCGGGATTATGACAGTACGAAAATCAAGGATCGTCAGATTCCTTTTTTGCGCCGGAAAGTAGGCATGATATTTCAGGACTTCCAGCTGCTGAAAGACCGGAATGTCTATCAGAATGTCGCGATTTCGCTTTATGCGTCACATTATAAAATCCGGGAAATCAAAAGCCGGGTGTACGACATTCTGAACCAGGTCGGCCTTGGGCATCGTGTCCATCATAAACCCATGGAACTCTCCGGTGGCGAGCAGCAACGGGTGGCCATTGCCCGAGCGTTAGTGAAGGAACCGATCGTCTTATTGGCGGACGAACCTACCGGGAATCTTGATCCCAGGGTCAGCATAGAACTGATCAACTTGTTGCATAAAATTAATAAAAAGGGCACAGCAGTTATCGTTGCGACCCATAATTACAGTTTAATAAAACGGGTGCCGGGCGCCCGGCTGATCCAGATGAACGACGGTGAAATCGCGAGCATCACATGACGATTCTATGGTTTTTATTTAAGGAAGGTTTTAAAGGCTTGCTGCGGTCGAAGTATTCAGGGGCCTTTTCAATTATTATAATCGCCATCTCGATTATCATGGTCGGCTTCGGTTATATCATTGCCCGGGATACGCTTTTCATGGTGGAGAATATCCGTTCCCAGTTTGATGTGGACATCTTTATTCTGTCGACCGCCGGCTCGAATGATATTGCCGTGTTCGATAAAAAACTGCGCCAAATGAATGAAATAGACCGGGTAATTTACATTTCTCCGCAACTTGCGGCGGAAAAATTTAAGAAGGAGTTTGGCGAGGATATTTTTGATGTTCTGGATTACAATCCGCTGCCACCGTCCTTTACGATCAGCCTGAAGCCGATTTACCGGAACCTGATGAGTGTGGAGGCGATTGCCAATATTTTGCAGCGGGATTCTGTCGTCGATGAGGTGAAATACCGGAAAAACTTTCTGATTATCCTGGAGAAATATCAGCGTATCATTTTGGTTTGTGTGTTGATCGTGTTTGCGGTTTTAACCCTGATTTCGATTATTCTGACCTCGAATTCGATTAAGATGACGATCTTTGCCCGGCGGGACATTATATCAACGATGAAATTGATCGGTGCCACCAACCGTTTTGTTAAAACACCTTTTGTCATCGAAGGTACTCTGGAAGGCGCGCTTGGCGCATTGCTGGCCGGTTTGATTATTTACGGAAGTATCTACATTCAAAATACTTACCTGAAATCATTTTTCGATTATTCTTTAAACGTCAGCTACCAATACTACATTGCGTTACTTTTTTTAGGATCGTTTTTAGGATGGATCGGCAGCCGGCGGGCAATCCTCAGATTTCTTTAAAACAGTCCTGTTTAAATGGAAAACCATCTGACCTTTTTGCTTGGATAAGCATGACGAGGCGAGTATATTTTATGGCTTTGTGGAATTGTGCTAAATGCCATAATGTCCGAACATATTTCCAGAGACCTTAGTTGGATTTTATACCGGTCAGTCATTTTGAAATGATTTGGTAACTGGTATTATTGTTGCAAGTATGTAGCGGTCTGTGTTTATTGTTAGAAAGTCAAAAAAGGAGTAAAACAAGCATTGAATAAAAAAACAACTCAATCAAGTTCAAATAAAGCTACAGGCAGCGGATCAAATCATGCAAAACCAACCGCGCATCAAAAAGAGATAAAAGAATTAAAAAATAAACTGACGGAATGTGAACAATTGCTATTTGACAGTAATGAAAAGACCATGCGTCTTGCCGCCGAATTTGATAATTACCGGAAACGTACCCAGAAGGAAATGGGTGATATTATCGAATATGCCGGTGAAAAAGTACTGCGCAATATTTTACCCATTCTGGACGACTTTGAACGAGCGATGGCGAATCATGAAGATGATGAGGAATCCGGTGAGACTTTGCAGAAAGGTCTTGAAATGATCTATAAAAAATTCACCAAAACCTTATCGGATATGGATGTAAAACCCATGGAAACGGTAAATCAGCCCTTTGATCAGGATCTGCATCATGCGGTCATGGCGAAGGAAGTTGAGAATGTGGATTCGGATATAGTGGTCGAGGAATTTGAAAAAGGATACCTGTTTAAAAAGCATGTTTTACGGCATGCAAAAGTTGTGGTTAGTAAATAGTTATGGCACGTGATTATTATGAAGTATTGGGTGTTTCAAAAGGGGCTTCCGACGACGAAATAAAAAAAGCCTATCGTAAGCTGGCGATGAAATATCATCCGGATAAAAATCCCGGAGACAAGGCATCTGAGGAAAAATTTAAAGAAACCGCTGAAGCCTATTCGGTTCTGACTGATTCTCAGAAACGCCAAATGTACGATCAATTCGGACATGCCGGAATGAAAAATAATGGCTTTGGTGGTTCTTCCGGATTCAGTGGCGGTGGTGTCGGGTTCGATCCATTTGACATTTTTCGGGAAGTATTTGGCGGTGGCGGCGGATTTAGTGGTTTTGAAGATTTGTTCGGCGGCGGTGGAACCCGGCGTTCTCGCGGTGCATCACGAACCGGCAGTGACCTGAAAATACAGTTGGCATTGACCCTTGAAGACATTACTGAAGGCGTCAAAAAAAAGGTAAAAATCAGACGTATGGATACCTGCGATACCTGCGGGGGAACCGGTGCGAAACCAGGCACTTCCAGAATCACCTGTCCTGTTTGTCACGGATCCGGTGAAATCCGGGAAATGACCCGTTCGCTCTTTGGGCAGATGGTCAATGTGAGGCCCTGTTCCAATTGTCAGGGTGAAGGCTCAGTCGCGGAGCAGCGCTGTTCTACATGCGAAGGCGATGGTCGCGTCAGAGGAGTACGGGAAATAACGGTTCAGATTCCCGCCGGAGTCAGTAACGGCAATTACATGACCATGAGTGGTGAGGGTAATATCGGCCCGAGAAAAGGGACCCGGGGTGATCTGATCGTAATATTTGAAGAGAAAGAACATGATATATTTATCCGGAATGAGGATCATATTTATGTAAATCTGCATATCTCGACCGCTGAAGCGGCTCTTGGGACTGAAGTGGAAATTCCGACTCTGAACGGCAGAGTGAAACTGACAATTCCCAGTGGTACTCAAAGTGGTAAAATGTTACGCCTTAAACAGAAAGGTATCCCACATCTGCATCATCATGGCCGGGGAGACCAGATCGTACGAGTTCAGGTGGATGTTCCGAAAAATCCCGGCACATCTGAGAAGAAGCTTTATAAAGAACTCCTTGATGTTGAAAAAAGGCGGGGAGCAGTAGTAAACCGATTTAGCAAAATCGAATGACCGGATAATGCAAATTTGAGTTGGTGATAAATAGATTTTTATTTATATTCAAAAATGCTAAATTTGACACGCCAGGAAAGATTGGTGATTCAGTTTCTGGCACTGTTCTTTGTAGTTGGAACGGCTATTCATCTAATCAGGGAAAAAACCGACCCGGACGATAAATTGAAAATATCCGGGAAATTTAGTGAAGCCAGTGACTTTATGGCCCGTGCAGAAAAGGTGGATTCAGTATATTTTTCAGATCGGCAGACACCGGAGCCGGAAGTCATTTTGCCACAGACGGTTTCCATGAAACAGAAGATTAATCTGAATCTTGCCACAATTGAAGAGCTGATGAGGTTACCAAAGATTGGAGAGGTAACTGCACAACGGATTATCGATTATCGCACTTCGCATAATGGATTTACAAGCGTTGAAGAATTGGTAAATGTTAAAGGTATCGGCGAAAAAACATTGGAACGAATAAAAAACGAGGTTAGCATTGAGTAAGGAAGTTGAAGAGTACATTGACGACACTCCGATATTTAAACCAACACTGGTAAAAATGTTAAATTATGTTGCCATGTTAATGGCCTTTGTACTTATCATTGTAATCTATGTGCCTTCTGTGATTTGGGAAGAGGAGGACGCAGTACGCGCTGAAGGACGTCGGCGCATGGTGATATTAAATGAAGTCCAAAAATACTATCATCAGATGACCAGTGAATATCAAACCGATCCGGTTAAGGCGATGAACGTCATCAGCGCAGTTCGGGACAGCACCCGGGCAGACAGCAATTATTTTGGCAATCAGAATCTCGCCATTGAGGACGGTAAATTTACATTAAAAGTTCCTAAAAAATTCTATATATATTTTGATACAACATTTGCATTTTCCTATAAAAAGAAAGATACCCTGATTGACACAACCTATAAAGTGACCAAGTGGAATAATGAATTATTTACCTGGGATACACTTTATGTCTTATCAAGCCGGTGGCGTGTTCTTGAATCGGATTCCTCGTATGGCGACGTTGTCGGTGTTGAACAATCTGAGCGCGTAATGGAAAACACCTATTATCGCCCGTATTACCTGACTGAAAGAATTGCAAAGAGTCCCCTGATTGAAGAATTTTATATATTTAGCTCTGACTCAGACGGATACAAGATCAAAGATCCGTTAAAAGGTGAGTATAAAGAACGGAAGTATTTTTTCTTTACATTCAAAGACACCTGCCAGGGGTGGATTGAAAATGATCAGAAGAGCTGGGATAACTAATCAGTAAAACCAGGAAAATCAAATGATTTGCGTTAGTTTCTCTGAAGAATCTGTTCGGTACGGGCAGTTAATTAAAAACGGAGAAGACTACGTTATCGAAACTGTTCAAAAATTTCCTCTGTCAGTTCCGTTTTTACCGGAAAATATATCAAGTCCGGAATTTGCCAATTCGCTGGAGAAGGCATTTCTGGATATTCGTTCAAACCTGCCAAAACCGGATAGTTATGTTGCGGTGACGCTCCCTTCGATCTGGTTTGATATCAGTTCCCAGGCTATTGACGCCGGTATGTCAGAAGATAATTTAGAAGAAGCTCTTAACTGGAAAATAGCCAAACGCCTTGGAACGGTGTATGACAAAAAATTTGTTCAGCACTACCCACTTTCTAAAAAATCCGGATCTGACCAATCTTATTTATCAGTTTCCTATTATAAAGAACTTGGAAAATTGTTCTTGAAAGCATCCCAGGCTGCTGAATTCAATATTCATATAATGGATATCGATCTGTTTAGCGCTGCTTTGGCAATTGATCAATTGGAAGATATTGGTGAAAATGAAAAATGGGCGATATGGTTGGTTAGAGACCAGGTTCATGATCTGATTGTGGTAGATTCAGGTGATTTCAGACAACTGTGCCGTTTTGACTTTTCCGATATGGAAAATTACACCATATTGCATCAAAGTTCTATTGATGATATCGGTGAAAAAGTTATTGCAGATATTAATGGAATCAGGACATTTGAACTGGAGAATTTCAGTGCTGTGGATCGTATTTATTTTTACAGCTATTCTGTCGATTCTGAGTTTTTTAATATGCTGCTGACCTATGATATTAAAAACCTGAAAAACATTGATACTTTTGAGAAATATAAACCGCTGGATCTCTATCAAGAGGATGGCACTGGTACCGGTGCGATGTGCCAATACATTGATTTATTGGGCTTAATGTTTCGTAAAATGCCAAAGGAAGTCAGATGATTCGGCTGAACCTGACAAATCAACCAGGACTCCAATTTATTGATGAATCCGAGCAATTCGATCTTGAAGGTCTTGAACCCGATGAGGTAATCGAAGAGCAAGAGGGCGATTTTCAGGCTAATTCTGATGATGGTGCTCCTGTACCTGTAAAATCAACATCCGTACCCGATTTAAAAGATATTCCTGATATGCCCATGCAACCGAAGTTGGCGAGAAATGTCGACGAATTCCAGATAGATGATGATCTATTTAAATTGGCCGAAGCCAACCTGGACCTGATTGAACAGGCTGAAGAAGAGGAAGCCGGTCCTAGAGAAAAAGTCAAGTCAACTCCTGAACCTGAAGAAAAACCGGAAAAAAAGCACACACAGCATCCGCTGTTCCGATATGGAATTCTGGTGGGAGCAATCATAGTTCTGTTTTTTATCTTATGGTTGTATAAAAATGGACAGCTGAATAAGGAAAAAGTTCGGAAAGCTGCATTGAATGCTACTGCAACGGTTACCGAGAAGGCGTCTGAGAAGGCCACCGATGTAATTCGTACAGCTGATGGTTTGTCCGAAGTGTATGCTGACAAAGCCACCGAGGCTGCCAGCCAGATACCCGGCGTTACCCAACAGTTATCATCGGACGTCGGTGAATTTACACAGCAGATGTCATCAGATATATCAGATGTCCGTCAGCAGATTGCGTCAAAAATACCTGAAGTCCAGACATCCAGGCAGCCAGTAAACCGAGTCTATGGTACCAGTGACCTTTCGATGGATTTGATCCAGCGGGTACAGGTTGGACAGAATAAATTGAATATTGCCGCCGATGTCCTGGCCCAATTTCCGGCAAATTCGAGGCTCCAGTATTTACGTATAAAAAATGACAGACTGAGTTTTATTTTATATGTCAGTAGTGAATATATTGCAGAGCAGATTAAAAATTATTTCATAAGTCAGAGCAAATTTCTGTCCCCGGAAGTCTTTTTTGTAGAACAATCAAATACGGTTGCCGGTAATCCCATAGAAATTATGGCTATCATTCGTTTTCAATCAATGGGTTCAAACGATACAAAGGGCTACAAATATCTGACTGACCGCCAGTTATCTCAGTATGTCTGGCAGGCATCCTTGAAATCCAGTGTGCGATTAAATCCGCTGAAAATTTCAAACAACGATATCACGACTGTTCGTGATGCCGAAATAATCGGAAATGGTATAACTGCAAATGTCATCACAATGATGCGTGAGTTGGCTGTTCAGCGTCATAATATGTCAATGTCAATGCTGTCAATACGAAGCAATACAAGCCGGCCAATCAGTGAAAGTATTCTGGATTTTGATCTGAATTCAGTTATTTATCCCGGCAATATGTAATATGGTTCGAATAATTTCCGGATATTACAAAGGTCACCTTCTCAAAACCAACCACAATCCAAACTTAAGACCCACCAGTGATCGGGTCAAAGAGTCGCTTTTCTCCATTTTAGGAAATATTGAAGACTTACGCGTGATTGATTTATTTGCCGGTTGTGGCAATCTGGGACTGGAAGCCATTTCACGGGGAGCTAAATCCTGTATTATGGTCGAGCAAAATATCCAGCAGATTAAGTTGATACAGGAGAATGTCAGAAAACTGGAGTTAGAAGGGGATATTGAAATCCTGAAAATGGATGTTCTGAAGTTCCTGTCCAATCCGCCGGAAGTCGACCTTATATTAGCTGATCCGCCGTATAAGTATAAATATTTTAATGAGTTATTTGATTTGTTCCTTCAACAGTTTTCAGGGATACGGATTGCTCTGGAAGCCGGAAAAGAGTTAATAATTCCCGAGAAATTGGCAAATTATATTGAGTCACACCGTATCATGGGCGAAACCAGTTTAACTATTATAAAGGCCTAAATGAAACTAGCAATTTATCCCGGTACATTTGATCCCGTAACAAACGGTCACCTGGATATTCTGAAACGGGCGGCCTCGGTTTTTGGAACCGTTTATATTGCCGTTGCGCAAAACATGCATAAGAACCCGCTGTTCACGACGGAAGAGCGCATTGCGATGATTCAAAACTGCACCAGCCAATATCCGAATGTTAAAATTGATCACTTCAAAGGATTAGCTGTTGAATATGCTCAGAAAGTCGGTGCATCAGTTATTATCAGGGGGCTTCGGGCAATTTCCGATTTCGACTATGAATTCCAGATGGCGTTAATGAACCGCCACATGAATGATAATATCGATACGGTTTTTTTCATGCCCCATGAAGATTATACTTATCTGAGTTCCAGCACCGTTCGTGAGATCGTCAGGTTTGGCGGCAATGTCAGTGAATTTGTGCCAGGAATTGTAAAAAATGAATTAATCAGGAAACTCAGGAGCAACGAATGAAATTATTAGAGAATATCCGCAATCAGGCAAAACAGAAAAATAAGCGGATTGTTTTACCCGAAGCGCATGATGAACGTGTCATAAAAGCGGCCGCCATTTTAACCAAAGAGAAGATTGCTTCCGTTATTCTGGTCGGTTCCCAAGATAAAACTCTTCAGATGGCTCAGAAATTAGATGTATCACTTGAAAGTGTTTTAATCATCAATCCGGAAACATCAGAATACATGACGGATTTTGCTGAAGCCTATTACAATAAACGGAAACATAAAGGGGTTACGATTGACCAAGCCCGTAAAATGTTGTTGAATCCGACCTTTTTTGGAGCGATGCTGGTCGAAAAGGATTTGGCTGACGGCTGTGTCTCAGGCGCTGATACCACAACCGGTGATGTACTTCGGGCTGCTTTCCACATTATCGGTACTCATCCCGATACACCGACTGTTTCGAGTGATTTCTTTATGATCACTACCGATGAGAAAAACATCTGGAGTTTTGCCGATTGTGCGGTTCTGCCGGATCCCACCGCGGAGCAACTGGCTGATATTGCTATCGCAACGGCCGATACCCACCGAAATGTTATTAAAGAAGAACCACGAATCGCAATGTTATCCTTTTCCACGAAAGGGAGTGCCAAACATCCACTGGTTGATAAAGTGGTTAAAGCAACTGAACTGGTCAGGCAAAAAAGACCGGATCTGTTGATTGATGGTGAACTGCAACTGGATGCGGCAATTGTCCCTAAAGTGGGAAGCAAGAAAGCGCCTGGCAGTCCAGTAGCCGGTGAAGCGAATGTCCTGATATTTCCGGATCTTCAGGCCGGGAATATCGGATACAAATTAGTACAGCGGATCGCTGGATGTGAAGCCGTCGGTCCGGTTATTCAGGGATTAAAAAAACCGATGAACGATCTTTCCCGGGGCTGCAGCGTTGATGATATTGTAAATGTCGCGGCAATTTTATGTAATATGAGTTAATTTGGAAATATGTTATGCCGACCTATGACTATATTTGTGAAAACTGTGGCTATGAATTTGAATACTTTCAAAGTATGAGTTCCGAGCGGATAAAAATCTGTCCGAAATGTGAACAGAATACCATAATACGGAAAATCAGCGGTGGAACCGGTCTGATATTTAAGGGTTCCGGATTTTATATTACGGATTATACCAATAAAAAAGGCAGTACCAGTTCCCCGGTAAAGGACAAAAAAGATTCTATGGATATGAAACCGAAAGAATCAAAAGAATCAAAGAAGTCTGACTCATAATTATTCAAATGAATTGAATATAAAAAACGCTCTGGCCGTTTAGGACAGAGCGTTTTCGGTGTGTTTAAAAATGATTATATTTTGGATTCGCTGTCACCACTATTCTTTTTCCGATATAAAATAGCGACTGGAATAATTATTAAATATCCGATTAAAAGTACAATTGGTGCGAGTGTTAGGGTCCGGAATGAATAGGTATCACCGCTTGCCATGATAAAATAACCGATAATAATTGTCAGAATACCGACACCAAAGATAATAAAGTTTGTATTTTTCATGGTAAATTGTTCAATAAACGGGGACTGTTTTGCTTTGTCTTTTTTTACTTTTGCCATTCGATCACCTTATGGATTTTGTTAATATCAATCAGATCAAAATATAGTGAATGTTGGTATTACTTGAAATATTTAAAATTGTTCCCGATAGAAATAACAAATCAACCATTTCTTGTGTTGACATCCCTGCTGCAATTGATTAGTTTAAATTCAAGTCGAAACGGAGATTTCATTTGAAAGAAGCACTATGGTGGAAACAGGTAGAAAGTACTATTCTATGTGGATTGTGCCCGCACCACTGTAAAATTGGTGAAAATCGGTTCGGACTATGCAATGTGCGGCAAAACATTGACGGTAAGCTGTATACAATCGCATACGGACATCCTGTCGCTATTCATATAGATCCGATTGAAAAAAAGCCGCTGTATCATTTTTTCCCAGGTTCGAAAATTCTGTCGATTGGAACTATTGGCTGCAATCTGTTTTGTGAATTTTGCCAGAATTGGGACATTGCCCGGGCGACAGCGGAAGATGTGAAGAGTCGTGACATCAATCCTCAGGAGATCATCGAATCCGCGCTGAGTTCCGGTTCTCTTGGGATTGCATTTACCTATAATGAACCGACCGTTTTTGGTGAATATGTCATGGACATTGCGCGTTTAGCTCATGATGCCGGATTGAAGACCGTCATGGTCAGCAACGGATATATTAGTCCCGAAGGAATTAGGGACATTTACCCGCTTATCGATGCTGCCAATATTGATCTGAAAGCATTCTCAAAGGATTTTTATCGGCGTTACTGTCGCGGTGATTTACAATCTGTTCTCGCTGCTCTGATTGAAATTAAAGAACAGGGGACCTTTCTGGAACTGACAACCCTAATAATTCCCGGACTTAATGATAGTGCGACTGAAATCGAGAAAATGACTCGCTGGATTGTCGAAAACCTGGGTGTGGATACACCGTTACATTTTTCAGCATTTCATCCCAGTTTTAAAATGATGCAAGTTCACCAGACGTCGAAAACCGACCTGGATAGTGCCAGGAAAATCGCTATTAACAGTGGTTTGCGTTATATTTATGAGGGAAATGTTGCTGCTTTAGAGGAAAACAATACGTATTGTTATTCATGTGGACGGCTGTTGATTGAACGCCAGGGATATACTGTAGATCAAAAAAACCTGCAAAGTCATATGTGTAGCTGTGGTGCAAAAATAGCTATTGTACAATGACTGGATATTTTAGAAATTACACCGATTAATGTATAAGCAGGAGAAAAGATGCTGACCCGATTAAATATTGAAGTTGACCGTGATGAACTACTTGAATTTAAAGAAGTTCTGCAGAAGTTATCTTTGAGCCAGCCTAGTGTGGAAATCAAATTAAATTCCGTTATCCGCGGGATTTGTCGGCTAATAATCAAGGATATTGACCGATGGGAGACATTTAAAGGTGATAAGTGGTAAAATGCTAATCAAAAAACATTGATAATTTAAATGAGTTTTGTAAATTCGATATTGATATTTTTATGAGGATGTGCAGGAATGGCTGATGAGTTAAAAATCGATTTTGGCAATACACAGAGTTGCAATACTTACCTGATGTCGAAATTTGACGACCTGTTGATGGGAATTAACAATCTATATGGTAAAGAATTGATGAATGAATTGATTCAGCGGCTGGAGAAAACCATTGCCCAATTCCACAAAGATATCAAAATCCTGATATCGGATATTCAAAGTGAAGAAACCAAGCAGTCGTTCCGTTCCGGAATTTCGGTGCTTCCCAAACCTCAAAAAAATGAAACACCGGAAATGGCCGCAGAAACAGCGTCAATGTCTGTCGAGTGATAATTCAAATAATTATTTTATGAAAATATTGAACCGTAAATATGGGAGTAGTTAATGAAAGAACTGATTAAGACTATAGTTTTAGTTTTGCTTGTCGCCGTTTCCGTTTATTTTATCTTCGTCGTGAACAAGGTAAATGATCGGATGGACCAGTTGAATGTAGCTGATTCGGTGCATGTTGTAAACATCGACCGCTTTGATCATAATGTGCATGATCTTGAGCTTCAATTTTTTGGTCGTGGTAGACATATTCAGCAGTTTCAGAAAGATCTGACCGCAATGGATGAAAAATTGGATGAAACTGCCCGTAAATTTGATGTTAAAGTTGATTCACTTGGCCTGATAATCCGGGAATTGAGAATGAACACAGAGGCCGAATTGGCCAACCTGAAACGTGACCAGGAAGATACAGCAAACCGGCTTTCACAATTTCA
>CAZAKB010000078.1:0-14341 GCA_964485475.1 uncultured bacterium | reverse complement strand
TGAAGGATTGGGTGTCGACCATGACAGATTACGCCCGGCAGCGTTGGCGGTTGAAGTGTTGCACGCCTTTACTCTTGTTCACGATGATATTATGGACAATGATACCCGGCGGCGAGGGCTGGAAACTGTGCATGTCAAATGGGATACAAATACGGCGATTTTGTCAGGTGATGGACTGATGGCCCTGGCTTTTCGGTTGCTGATGGAGACAGATGCTGACCGGATACGGCAGATGGGATTTGAATTCAGCCAGGCCATGCTGGAAATCTGCGAAGGTCAGGCGCTGGATGTGGAATTTGAAAGTCGTCTGGATGTTACGGCAATGGATTATCTGGACATGGTTGGCAAAAAAACCGGGCGGCTGCTGGGGCTTTCCTGCCAGTTGGGCGCACTGATTTCCGATGCAGATGAATCTGTCGCCGAGAACCTGAACCGCTTTGGCATTGAACTGGGGCAGGCATTTCAAATACAGGATGATCTGCTGGAAATTACTTCTGATACCCGAAATATGGGAAAAAGTCTTGATAGTGATATAACTTCCGGTAAAAAAACCTACCCGTTGATCCTGGTGTTGGGCGGATTATCAATGAGTGAGAAACGATCGTTTTTGGAATTTATGAAAATAAATCTTGATAACCGCAAGGCGATTCTGGATGTATTTCAACAGAAAGATATTTTTACGAAAACCAGTGATAAAATCACTCAGTTGATGAACAATGCACTGAAACGCCTCGATCAATTACCATTGATGGCTACGGAAAATTTACAGTATTTGGTTGATATGATATCGAAAAGGCAACGGTAAAGAATGATTAGCAAAGAAATAAAGATAATCAATAAACATGGTTTGCATACACGTCCGGCTACGGCTTTTGTGACAGCAGCATCCAGGTTTAGATCGGAAATATTCTTGGAATATAACGGGGTTCGCGTAAACGCCAAGAGCATTCTGGGACTCCTGGTTCTGGCCGTTGAACCGGGATCTGCGCTACTTCTATCGGCCGACGGCTCTGATGAAACGGAAGCCGTTGAGGCGTTGGATTTGCTGGCCCAAAACAGATTTAACATGGAATAAATGTGAAAACAGTCAAGGGTGTAAAAATATCTCAGGGAGTCGTTTGCGGACCAATCTATCATTTTGAAAAAGGTCACCTGGCAGTTCCCCGGCATTTTATCCGTAAAGAAGATTTTGAATGTGAACTGGATCGTTTGATGGTGGCGATTCAATCCTCAAAAGATGAACTGGCTCAAGTCCGGGATCTTGTAATGGACCATCTGGATGAAGATCATGCCCGGATTATTGATACCCAATTGCTGGCGGTTCAGGATGAGGAAATGATTAAAGCCGTTAAAGCTTTGATGATCAGGGAACGAAAGAACATCAGCTGGGCTTATTACAACGTGATGAATGGTTATGAAAACTTGCTTTTAAAAACCGAAAATCAATATTTCAAAGAACGAGGTGCAGATTTACGGGATATTAAAAAGCGGGTGTTGCATCATTTAATTGGGGACAAGGACCTGATTCATCCGGAAATTACAGAACCTTCGATTATTGTTACAGAAAAGATCTCTCCCGGAGATCTGATTCATATCGATCAGAGTTTAGCACTTGGACTGATTACCCGCTATGGCGGTTTTGATTCGCATGCCGGTATTCTGGCACGGGCATTTAAAGTTCCCTATCTTTCAGATGTAGGTTCAATTGACGAACTTGTTTCCTATTCTGAAATAATTTTAGATGTTGATAATGAAGAGATATTACTAGACATCAACGATAGTGTGAAAGACCGCTACCAGGCCCGGATTCGTGAATTTCGGAAATATCGAAAACAGATAATTTCGGATAAAGTAGCCAATTCAACTGTAGACAAAGTACCATATCATATCTATCTGAATGCCGGATTCGTAGATGAGGTCAAGGCCATGAATCCGAAATTAATTCAGGGCATTGGTCTCTTTCGAACTGAATATCTATGTATTGAACGTAATTCGATTCCCGATGAAGAATCACAGTTTCAGGCCTATAAGAGTGTGCTGACCAAAATGGGGAAACTGCCGGTCGTCTTCCGGGTTTTTGACTTCGGACGGGATAAGTTGCTGGCTATGCTTGATATGGAGATTATTCAGGAAGATCATGTATTTGATGAATGGGGCGGAATAGGATTTCTGCTTGAAAATCCGGATATTTTAAAAAATCAATTGCGTGCTCTGTTGCGTGCCAGTGTTTACGGAAATGCTCAGATTATGCTTCCGTTGGTGATGTCTACCGATGAAGTGACGCAAACACTAAAACTGTTAAACGTAATCAAGACTGAACTTCGTGAGGCCGGAATTGCCTTTAGTAAAAACATCGAGTTGGGAGCAATGATTGAGACCAGCAGCGTGCTTAATGAACTTGATGAACTTAGTAAACAGGTTGATTTTTTTAGTATTGGGACCAATGATCTGGCCATGTACCTGATTGGATCGGGACGAACAGTGGATTTAACCAAGAATTACTATCACCCCAAAATATTCAGGGCCATCAATCAGGTAGTGATCGCCGGGAAAAAGGCCAATATTCCGGTAAATATTTGTGGCGAGATGGCTTCTGATCCCTACGCATTGATCGGATTGACAGCAATCGGAATCCGTTCCGTCAGTGTCAGCACCAGTTCCCTGGACTTGATTTCCAAACAGGTCAGTTCGATGGATGCAGGCCATCTTGAACATCTGGCTGAATTAATTTTAAATGATGACAGTGCGGCATCAATCTATTCCATTTTGACGCAGTATCACCGGGATTTCCTTGGCCAAAGCGTGTAACGGGTACTTTCTTCTTGCGATTCCTGGAATCACCCAATATATTTGATGCAAATGATTAATGTAGAACTGGATAAAATAATATTCTATCCGCCCAGCAAAGGGTATGCGGTTATTCTGAAAGAGGTGGGAGGAGCCAGGCAACTTCCCATTATCGTCGGTGTATTCGAAGCCCAATCGATTGCATTGGCCATCGAACAGGTGAAAATGCCGCGACCAATGACTCACGACCTGTTTGTACGGGTTCTTACACGTATGGGAATTTCTGTTCAGGAAGTTGCAATTAACGATCTGATCGACGGAACATTTTACGCTCAGATAATGCTTAAAGGTAAAACCGATTCATCGGTCACAACGGTAGACAGCCGTCCCAGCGATGCAATCGCACTGGCATTGAGAGTGGATGCCGATATTTTGGTCAGCGAAGCGGTGATGAACGAAGCGGGGCAATTACTGAAAGTATCGGATATTCAGGAACAGAAACCACTGGACGAAGATCTCTTTAAAGATGAATTGCTCGACCGGTTGGTGGAGATGAAAACAAAATTACAGATTGCTATCGATGAAGAAAACTATGAGATGGCAGCCCTACTCCGGGACCAGATTTCTTCATTGGAAAAAGAACTTAAAAACAACTGATTATTATTGGGTCACGAGAACTTTATAGGCCTCTTCCGCGGCCTGTTGTTCGGCAACCCGTTTCGTGGTGCCGGTTCCAGTTCCGTATAGTACATCATTTATGTACACAACGATGGTATAATGACGGGCATGATCCGGACCATCGACGCTTTCAGTTCGGAATTCCGGCGGGTCTATACTGTGTTTTTGACAATATTCGAGCAGTTGACCCTTATAATTGTATTCAGACGGTATCGCTTCGTGTTCTTTGTTCGAGATTATGAATCGTTTGATGAATATCTCTGCGTATCGCATTCCCCGATCAAGATAAATAGCACCGATGATTGCCTCAAGAGCGCAGGAGAGCAGATTTTTCTGGGTGGGTGAATTGTCCAGATTGATACTTCTGTCCACATTCAGATCTTGTTGGAGATGAATCGATTTTGCGACTTCGTGTAATGTTTTGGCATTGACCAGCATGGAACGCATCTGGGTGAGTTGACCTTCTGATTTTTCGGGGTGTTTTTGATACAGGTGATCGGAAATGACCAGATCTAGTATGGCATCGCCCAGAAATTCCAGACGCTCATAGGATTCGTTTTGGGATTTAGCCGCAGAGCGATGAGTCAGGGCTGTTTGCAGCAACGCCCTGTTTTTAAACGTGTATTTGATCTTTTTTTCAATCGATTCCGGTATTTTTTTTCTGAAATTTTTAAAAGGAATCAACAAGGTGATCAGGACTCGAATTTTTTTGCAGCGAGAACTGCGTTATGTCCGCCAAATCCAAAATTACTGCTCAATCCGGCGTGAATGGATTTCTCAATTGCCTTGTTTGGTGTATAGTTCAGATCGCAATCGGGGTCCGGTTCTTCATAATTGATGGTAGGCGGAATGATCTGGTCTCTTAATGCGAGACAAAGCGCGATAAATTCGACCGCACCAGCCGCACCCAACAGGTGGCCTGTCATGGATTTTGTCGAACTTATACTTAAATCATAGGCGTGTTGACCAAATACGGATTTAATAGCGATGGTTTCGTATTTGTCATTTAACAGAGTGGATGTACCGTGAGCATTGATATACTCGAAGTCCTCGGTATTTAGGCCAGACATTTTAATCGCTGACCGAATCGCCAGAGATTGACCTTTTCCTTCCGGATGAGGCGCAGTTATATGATGAGCATCCCCGGAAAATCCATAACCCGTAATCTCGGCATAAATCGGCGCTGAGCGACGAATAGCGTGTTCCAACTCTTCGAGAACAACAATGCCAGCGCCTTCCCCAATAACAAAGCCGTCCCGGTTCAAATCAAACGGGCGGCTGGCTTTCTGAGGATCATCATTTCGCCGTGACAGGGTTTTCATGTTTGTAAAACCTGCCACGGAAATCGGCGATATGCTGGCTTCCGATCCTCCAGTGATAATTACATCGGCGTCGCCGCACAAAATATGCCGCATGGCTATTCCAATGGCGTGTGACGATGTAGCGCAGGCGGAAGTAACCGAATAGTTAGGTCCCATAAAACCATGATTGATCGCAATGCGACCTGGTATAATATCTGGTATCATCATCGGAATAAAGAATGGGCTTACAAAACGATGGCTCTTGGTGATCAGTACACTGTGCTGATTTTCCATGGTTTGAATGCCGCCGATACCAGAACCGACAATGACCCCAATTCTTTCGGGATCCAGAGAACTGTCTTTTAATCCGGCATCCAGGATCGCCTGCTCCGATGCAGCAATACCAAAATGGGTCACCGGATCCATCCGTTTGGTTTCTTTTAAATCAATCCACTCGGTGGGGTCGAAGTTTTTTACTTCGGCTCCGATTTTTACCGGTAAATCATTGACCGGGAACGCCTTGATAATATCGACGCCGCTGACGCCGCTTATTAGATTTGACCAAAACGTGGGAACATCATTTCCAATGGGAGAAACGATGCCCACACCGGTCACAACAACTCTTTTTTCCATATATTTGGTACTTTTTAGAGACTGTCAATATAACTGACTACGTCACCAACAGTTTTCAGTTTTTCCGCTTCTTCATCCGGAATCTCGATGTCAAATTCTTCTTCCATTTTCATGATGAGCTCAACTGTGTCAAGACTGTCAGCACCCAGATCATCGATAAACGATGCTTCGTTGGTTATTTTGGATTTTTCAACACCAAGTTTGTCGGCTACAATTTCCTGAACTTTTTCAAATTTACTCATTCTATCCTCCTAATTAGGTTTACATGACCATGCCGCCGTCGACCTTAATTATCTGACCGGTAATGTAATCGGCCAGTGGCGACGCTAAAAACAGTGCCGCATTGGCGACATCTATTTGAGAACCCGCCCGTTTCAGCGGGATTGATGCTAAAAATGCTTCTTTTGCTGTATCACTGAGAATATGGGTCATCTCGGTTTCAATATAACCGGGAGCGATGACATTTACCGTAATGTTACGACTGGCCAGTTCTTTGGCGATGGATTTTGAAAATCCGATGACTCCGGCTTTACTTGCGGAATAATTACTTTGACCAACATTTCCAATAATACCAACGATGGAACTGATATTAATGATTTTCCCGGATCGCTGTTTCATCATAAATTTGCTAGCTGTTTTGGCGACCAGAAAAACACCTTTTAAATTGGTATTGATGACGCTGTCCCATTGTTCCGTTTTCATCCGTATCAGGAGCGTGTCTCGGGTAATCCCGGCATTATTCACAACAATATCGATTTTTTCGAAGGATGCGATAATTTTTTCAAACAATTGGCTGACCTGTTCTTCATCAGTGACATCACAGGGAACAGCCAGATAAGGATAATGCTTTTCTTTAAACATCTGTTCGACGTTCGCTAAGGATTCAACATTGTAATCTGATAAAATCACGGTTGCACCGTTTTCGGCAAAACTCTCGGCGATTGAACGGCCGATGCCACGCCCGGAACCAGTGATCAGAACAACTTTATCCTTGAATGTCAGTTCCATTTGGGATTCTCCAAATCTTCAGCGCTGGAAACACCGGTTATGATTACATCACTGTTGATCCGCTTGATGATTCCCTGCAGAACTTTTCCTGGACCAACTTCCACAAAAATCCCGGCACCGTCTTTGACCATATTTTCGATGGAATTTACCCAGAGGACCGGTGAGGTCAACTGCCGATAGAGATGTTCCCGGATTCCCTCGATATCGGTTGTGGCAACTCCGGTGACATTGGAATAGATCGGGTACAGGGGAGATTTAAATGTCGTACTGTCGAGGGCTTTTTTCAGTTTTTCCCCGGCGCTTTTCATCAGGCTGGAGTGAAAGGCTCCGCCAACCGAAAGTTCGATAACCCTTTTTGCGCCAGCTTCTTTCAATGCCAACATGGTTGAGTGAACGGTCTGTAAATCACCGCTGATGACAATTTGATTCGACGAATTATAATTGGCGATACTACAAACCCCGCCAATTACCGATTTTTCTATTACAGACTGAATCGTGTCATAGTCCAATCCCACAATGGCAGCCATTGTACCGGAATTATTGTCTGTGGCAATTTGCATCTGCTCTGACCGGATCTTTACCAATTCCAGTCCCGTTTTAAAATCAATAACACCAGCTGCTACCAGTGCTGAGTATTCACCCAAACTGTGTCCAGCTACCATATCCGGTAGTTTGCCCATAGTCTTTAATTCTTCGAATACAATCATAGAATGAATGAAAATTGCCGGCTGGGTTACACGGGTTTGGGTGAGATCAAGCAGAGGTCCGTAAAACGAGAGTTCCTTGATTGAAAAGTCAAATAGTTCATCGGCAATACCATAATATTTTTGGGCAATGGGTTTTGAATTGTACAAATCCGCTCCCATTCCGACAAATTGAGAAGCCTGTCCGGGAAAAACATATGCTGTTTTCATGGGTTTATAGGCTCCATCTCATCAGCATACTGCCCCAGGTAAATCCGCCTCCAAAGGCTGATATCAGAAGCAAATCGCCCTTTTTTAGACGGCCCTGATCATAGCTGTCAACAATTCCCAGAGGAATCGTTGCGGCAGTTGTATTGGCGTATTTTTCAATATTGATCATAACCTGCTTTTCATCCAGTTTTAAGCGATTGACACAGGAGTCGATAATCCGTTTGTTGGCCTGATGGGGAATGAACAGACCCACATCAGCGCTGGTCAGTGAATTTCGTTCCAGGACTTCGAGAGAAATTTCGGCCATTTTGCTGACGGCAAATTTAAAAACCGATCTACCTTCCTGGTATATATAATGCATTCCCTTATCGATAGTGTCATGACTGGCCGGATTACGGCTGCCACCACCTGCCATGTATAGAAAATCTTTCCCGCTGCCGTCCATTTTTGTCAGGTAATCAATTACGCCATGCTCATCATCTTCAGAAGGTTCGACCAAGACAACACTGGCAGCATCTCCAAAGAGAATACAGGTATCGCGGTTGCTGTAATCGGTAATTGTGCTCATTGTATCCGAGCCCGCGACAAGTACTTTTTTGTAGCGCCCGCTTTCAACAAATTGAGTTGCAATCACCATGGCATAAATAAAACCGGAACAGGCGGCAGATATATCGAATCCCCAGGCATTCACCGCACCAATATTATGCTGAATTAATGCTGCTGTGGAAGGGAAAAACATGTCTGGTGTAATTGTTGCGACTACGATAGCGTCAATTTCTTTAGGATCGACATTAAACCGCTTCTGCATATCCCTGAAGGCTGAACTGGCCATATCTGAACTGGCTTCACCTTTGGCTGCGATATGCCGCTCGAAGATACCGGTTCGCGACCGGATCCATTCATCTGAAGTATCGACCATTTTTTCCAGATCGAAATTGTTCAAAATCCGTTCCGGGGTATATTTACCAATAGCGGTTATCGTTGCTCTGATTTTCTTCATATGAATTCCTAATTTCTAGAATTTATTATTTTGGCAGGAAATGTGATAGAGAAAAAATCAGTAAAATCGAAAATAGACATCATTGCTATTCAATAGCTGATCGATTTTCATAATAAATAGAAGTGGCGAACGACTACTTTTCTTTGGCCGAAATAACCGGCCGGCCCTTGTAATATCCACAGTTCGGACATGCCCGATGGGGCAGTTTAGATTCATTGCATTGCGGACATGTGGCAACCGTCAAAGCAGTTAATTTTTGATGTGTACGGCGCTTATCTCTTCTTGATTTTGATATTTTACGTTTTGGTAAAGCCAATGGTTCACTCCTCAGGTGTATTAGTTAATAAATTTTCAAGTGGTTTCCATCTGTCATCCATTTCGGTTTTTTCACATTTACATTTACCCTGATTCAGATTTACTCCGCAACCGGGGCAGATACCCTTGCAGGTTTCGGAACAGATATTTTTCATGGGTAGCCCAATGATTAGGGCGTCATGTGCAAATGATGACAGATCAACATCGTTTGTTTTGGGTGTAACAGGGATGATATCCTCATCAGTTTTCGGGTCTGAAGATTTTACCGGACTTAAAATTGATTGGAAAGTTACATCTAAATTATAGTCAAAAGATTCCAAACAGCGGTCACATTGTAGAGCCACATCCGTTTTTAACTGGCCATTAATAGTAATCTGACTAGTACCCTTATAAATACTCAGCGACGCGAGGATCGGGTGAACAAAACTGTCGTCGGGAATTGCCAGATCACTTCTTGTGAGAGTCATTTCGATTGTCTGCGAACCTTCTTTTAATGAATTTAATCTTAATTTCATAACGAATCGCAAATTTATTAGTTGACAGCGCCAGAATCAAGTTATTTCACAGTGTAAATAAACGGCGCCCGTTAGAACGGACGCCGAAATAGTGTTATGGAACTTCACAATTACCCTTCTAATTTTTCCCCGTCAGATTCTACTTCAGATTCAGAGCTGTCGTCGCTGGTTCCATCGGTATCTTCAGGCAGTTCGTCTTCCTCTTCTTCTTCGAGTTCGTCCTCATCCTTACGTTCGACAAGGTCTTCATCGTCTTTTTTTCTCCGCAGAATAATGTAAATCAGTGATTGCCCCACACTGAAATTTGACAGTAAATATGCAATGGCACTACCACCAATAATCAACAGGGCAAGTGTCAGCATAACAATTGTAATGATATCGGTGCTGGTGAGATACAGCGGCCGAACCATTCCGAGAGAAGCCGGTGTGAAAAGATTAAAAATCTTGCTGATAAAAGGTGTTAGCGGTGAATTTACACCGAAAATATAGGAAGATGCCTGTTCGGTAATACGACTGAGCTTGCCGCCCATTAACCAGGACTGTCCAAAGATCAGGTTAAAAAAGCGATATCCTACGATCATTGCATAGGAGTAGATGAATGTTGCGAGCGCACCAAGTGCGACGACAATGGCTTCATAAAAAACCAGTCTCCAGGGCTGAGCCCATAAGGTCGAATAGCTTTGAAACACTGTTTCCATCGTATCTTCTTCGGCGGTTCCGACAATGCTTGGTGCCAGAATTAACGAAACCATGAATACAATAGCAGTATAGACCACAAAGATCGCTACAATAAAATACAGGAGATAGGGCAGACCCAGGAATAGAATATCTAATACCGGCCATTTGGCAATCCAGGCGGCAACAATGGCCATGATGATAAAAAATGCCATGATTATCAGGATGGACACCGGCCCCATAATAACAGCTGCTCCGTGTTTTTTGATGTATTTAATACTGTCGCCGGATGAGTAGAATTCATCACCTTTCAACTGCTTGTAGGTTATGCGCGAAACCGCTAGCGATGCCAGGAAAAAAATAATCACCCAAAACAGCAGACCGATCCAGTAAATTAACCAGGCATACCAGGTGATTGGCAGATTTACATTCCATAGACAAGGAAACAGAAAGTGAACATTCCAGATTTCTGTAATAGTCTGTCCATTTGCAATCAGTGCCAAGTAGGAGAATATTAAATAAATTACCCAGCCCAGTCCCAATCCGACCAGATGGACCCAGATTTTTTTACCACTAAGGGCCAGCCGGGGTGTTCTAAAAATGTCACGAATATCAAAATAAAGTGGTTTCATCAGTTCCTCCAGGTTTATTGATCTTGTCTGACTAAATCAATCCAAATTTGTTCACGAGGTAGTTTGACTTTTAAACTGTTCATTGCAGCTCTGGCGGCAGTCCGGGTGTCAAAGTTACCAGTCCGGACGCGATACCAAGTTTCTCCGGTTTCGCTAAATGTTGCTTTTTGGATATAAAGATCCATACCAAGATTGGCCATCAATCCAATAGCTCTTTCGGCACCGGCATAGGTTTTCCAGGATGAAATCTGAATGGTGTATTTTCCAGGAATAGTGGGAATATTTTGGCCGCGTGGCTGAGTGGTTTTAGAAACTGAAGGCACTGCTTTGGGAACAGAGGATGGTATATAAGCCATTTTTTCCGGCACCGTTTTGGATTTTGAGTCTCCGTATACCGGTGGCGGAGCATTCAGCGCTTCTTCGCTGAGCGCATAACCCTCATCTTCTTTAACTATTGTTCTGCTTGTATCTTCAATAATACTGCATAACAATTCTTTTCCATCCTTTACTTTTCCATCGGGCCCTATAATGGTATAGGCCACGACATAATCGCCAGCCACATCAGGCACGAAGGATATATTAAAACTTCGGCTGTTTGGCTGAAAAGAAAGAATGTCCATATTGCTGGTTTCTGGTTTATCGTTGAAACTCCAACCGTAGGTGCAGGCGAGCGTGTCCTCAACGGATTTAATCATTGGCACCAGGTGGACCGGTTTTCCGATAAAACCAGGAATCGGTTCTGTTTTATCACAAGCAATTAAAATGAGTAACAATACAGTGGTGATAACAATCATTTTTTTCATTCTAAAACTCCTTTGCGGATCATTGACATGATATAATTTCCTTTAAGGGAAAGAAAAATGCAATTTCTTTCTGCGCATTTTCTTCTGAATCTGAACCATGGACGGTATTACGTTGCGTACTTTTCGCATAAAGTTTTCGTAATGTGTTCTCAGCGGCCTCTCTGGGATCGGTTGCACCAATCACTTCCCGAAAGTTTTCAACCGCGTTCTCTTTTTCCAGTACCATGGGAATACAGGGCCCGGAACTCATATATTCAATCAGTTCGTCATAGAACGGTTTACCCTTATGAACAGCATAAAATCCTTCGGCTTCGACTTTCGTTAGATAGAACAGTTTCATTGCCTTGATTTTAAATCCTTTATTCAGGATGAAATCGATCGCTTTTCCGGTTAAATTCCGTTTCAAACAGTCAGGTTTCAGAATTGCTAAAGTGTGATTGTTCATAATGCCTTTTATTATGGGGTGATACGAGTGAATTTGCCGCTATCCAGGCTTTTCTGAACAGACTCAAGGGAAGTAATCGTAACGGATGTGCCTCCGTTTTCAATAAAGTTTATCGCCGCCCGGATCTTGGGACCCATATTTCCCGGCGGAAAATGTCCCTCGTCTAACAGTGCTTTTAGATCATTGAGGCGGATCGTATCGATATATTCTTGATTAGGTTTTCCGAAATTAATTGCAATTTGATCTACATCAGTCAGGATAAAAAACTCCTGGGCACCGATATCTCCAGCCAGTACCGATGATGCCAGGTCCTTGTCAATTACGGCATCAAATCCTTCGTATAAACCGTTTTCCATTAAATAAACCGGAATTCCGCCGCCGCCGGCTGCAATGACAATAACACCGAGATCAACCAGATGTTTGATGGCTTTATGGTTGATGATTTTTCGGGGGAACGGAGATGGAACCACCCGACGCCAGCCTTTTCCGGGAATCTCTTTCGTCTGCCAGTTGAATTTTTTTTCTAATCTGACGATCTCATCTTTCGTATACCAGCCACCGATATATTTACTCGGATTTTGGATTGAAGGATCGTCGGAATCAACAATAATCTGGGTGATAATCGTAACCACATCCCGGTCAATTTTTGCCTGAATTAGGGAATTTTGCAACGACTGTTCGATCATGTAACCCATACCACCTTCGGTGTCGGCATCACAAATGCCGAGTGGCAGCCGCGGTGCCTTATCACTAGCCATTTCGACGCGTAGCAGAGCGTTGCCAACCTGCGGACCGTTACCGTGGGTGATTGCCAGATGGTAACCTTGTTTAATAAAATTCATGATAGCGACGCAGCTTTTACGTGTATTACTAAACTGATTTGCAATCGTATCAAGCTCGCCTTTGGGGGAGATGGCGTTCCCCCCCAGGGCAATTACAGCAGTTTTATTTGTATTCATAGAATTTATCTCTCCTACCTGCTCAGCTGATGATCCTCGATGAAATCACCAAGAATTTCCTGCAGGGTGGGGTGCCCGATCTCCTGAAGATCGTAATAAACTCTTGTGTTTGGCTTGTTGATTTTTACTATCCGGTTCAGATCAATAGGAGTTCCAATGATTACAGAATCGCAGTCTGTGTTTTCGATTGTGGCTTCCAGATCTTTGATCTGTTGTTCACCATAACCCATGGCGGGCAACAGTTTGCCGATATTCGGATAAATCTGAAAAGTTTCTGACAATTTACCAACCGTATATGGTCTTGGATCGACACATTCGGCGGCATTGTATTTCCGGGCGGCGACTGTCCCGGCGCCGATCTTCATTTCGCCGTGGGTCAGGGTAGGGCCATCTTCAATGACCAGAACCCGTTTGCCGCGAATGACTTCCGGTTTGTCAACTTTAATCGGCGAAGCACCATCGATAACAATGGCATTCGGATTTACTTTGTTGATGCTTTCACGGACTGTTTGAACACCTTCCGGTGATGCCGTATCCATTTTATTGATGATAATAACATCAGCCAGCCGCATATTGACCTCGCCGGGATAATAGCTTAGTTCGTTGCCTGGTCGATGGGGATCGGCAACAGTAATTGTCAGGTCGGGTTTGTAAAACGAAAAGTCGTTATTTCCACCATCCCAGAGAATCACATCGCAACCGTCGGGATCGTTTTCGGCGGCCCGGACAATGGCCTCATAATCCACACCGGCATAAATCACATTCCCACGAATTACATGGGGTTCGTACTCTTCCATCTCTTCGATTGTGCATTTGTGCTTTTTTAGATCATCAACCGTTGCGAAACGCTGGACTTTTTGATCAATCAGGTTGCCATAAGGCATGGGATGACGAATCGCAACTACTTTTAAACCCTCTTCCATCAGTGTTTCGATGACTTTGCGGGAAGTCTGACTTTTTCCACAGCCGGTTCGGGTTGCACAGACCGCAATCACTGGCTTTGTGCTTTTTATCATGGTGCGTTTGGGCCCCAGAAGAATGAAATTCGCCCCGGCAGCATTTACCTGCGAACTGGTATTCATTACTCTCTGATAAGGTACGTCGCTGTAGGAAAACACACAATCGTCGACATTATATTTTTTAATCAGATCAATTAGTTCTTCTTCGGCATGAATCGGTATTCCGTTCGGATACAGGCTGCCTGCTAATTCAGCGGGATATTTACGATCGTCAATATCGGGGATCTGGGCGGCGGTAAAAGCCACAACATTGTAACTCTCATTATTTCTGAAATAGGTATTAAAATTATGGAAATCTCTTCCGGCTGCGCCAATTATTATGACATTCTTTTTTTTCATTTTATTCACCTCAAATTTGTTATAGCTATCATTTTGTTTTCAGGAAAACAGGTTGTTGCCCTGATCGCTTATTTAAACCCGAAGTGATATGTCCAAAGAATTAGAGAATGTGTATATATTGATATCATAATTTTTAATATTCACTTTAAGATGGTCTAAAATTAGATAAACTCCCGTCGAAAAACAAGGGAAAGAGTACGACAGAATTATTCAGTTCTGATTAGATGGTCAGTTCGAGACCTTCACGGGCAAGGGATATATGAATGTCTTTGTCTTTGAAATGTTTTTTTCGGTATTCGATAGCATCATTGAGAATAG
>CAZAKB010000077.1:0-14489 GCA_964485475.1 uncultured bacterium | reverse complement strand
ATTTATTGTTCATCCCAATTATGAGCAGGAAAAGCTGACCCATACCATTGAAGCGACTAAAAAAGAAATCGAAACTTTGGGTGGTAACGTGCTTGTTATTGAAGAGTGGGGCAAGCGTCGTTTGGCTTATGCGATCGACAAACAGAAATACGGCAGTTATGTCCTGATTCAATACGAATCAGAAGCCCGGAAAATCAATCTTGAGCTGGAAGCCTGGATGAAATTACGTTCGGAAATTCTGTCGTATATGACTGTTGCACTGGACAGCAAGCCGGAAATACGTTCGGACGAAGAAAATGAAACTAACTAAAATGTTGAAAGTTAAGGTGTGATCGGTTCCAATCTGATCAGACCTCTCGATTTCAATACATAATGAAAGGAAAAGATATGGCGTTATTAAACAAGAAGAAGATTTGCAAATTCTGTGAAAGTCGCCGAGAACAAATCGACTATAAAAACTACAAGACTCTGCGTCGTTTTATCACAGAACAGGGTAAAATTATCCCTAGCCGGATTACCGGTACTTGTGCAAAACACCAGCGGGAGCTGACCAAGGCAATCAAACGCGCCCGTAATATCGCGTTGATACCTTACGCCTACGACGTAACACAAAATTAATTCATACATATACACAGGAGGCTATTGTGCGTATTATATTACTTCAGGATTTTGAAGGCCTGGGAAAAGCCGGTGAGCAGATTGACGTCAAAGACGGATATGCCCGCAATTTTCTTTTCCCAAAAGGTCTTGCTCTGAAAGCCGATAAAAATAGTATTAAACGATTTCAGGAAATGGCACGTCTGAAAGACAAGAAAAAAGACCGTGCCCTGAAACAGTCCAGAGAACTTGCCGAAAAACTTCAGGCAGTTTCGTTGACCGTTCCGGTCCAGGTTGGTGAAGAAGATCGGGTGTTTGGCGCGGTTACATCGATTGAAATTGCCCAGCAGTTAAAAGACAAGGGTTATGATATTGACAAACGTCAGATCATACTTGAAGAGCCGATTAAAGCACTGGGAATTTTCGAAATTCCAATTAAACTGCATTCCGAAATTACCACCAATATCAAACTTTGGGTTATTAAAGCTTAATCCATTATTTTTCCTACCCAATATATACAAGGCGAAACCAGTCTCGTTTCGCCTTTATTTTTTCTTTCCACTCGTCCGTAGCTATATAGACTTGTGAAAAGGCAAAAAGTACGGTATATTTTTCATACTTATGTCTGATCTGCTGGTAAATATTGCCTTTCCGTCCTCTGCATTACGACAACTTTTTACTTATCGTATAAATCCGGAAAATAAATTGCCTGTCTTGTCAGGCCAGCGCGTCGTTGCCCCACTGAGAAATACACCGACAATCGGCTTTGTAGCCGAAACCGGAATTGCAGCCCCGGAAAATATTAAACTTAAAACTATTATCGAAATTATCGACCCGGAACCCCTGATCCCGGAAGACCTGTTTCGCTTTTTAATCAAATTATCCAACTATTATCTGGCCCCGCTGGGAAAAACACTTTCGGCCGCCATTCCCTCAGAATACCAGATCCAGAAACATCGTCAGATTTTTATAATAGATCCCCGAACCGATTCTATTCCGAAACCATATCTGCAGCTATTTGCTAAAATCTCATCCACCGACTCGATTCCCCTATCAAGTCTAAAGCGACAGTTTGATAAAGAAACCCTTGTGCGTGGTATTGAAATTCTGAAAAAATTGAACAGGGTCAATGAGGCGCCCCGGTTCAGTGCTCCCCAGCATCGGCCTCTCACCCAAAAACGTATCCTGCTGGCGGACAATTTCGTTGCCACCCGGCCAGATGTCCAAAATCTAAAGAAACATGCAAACCGACAGTGGGAAATCCTTGAATTTCTGCAAACAAACCCGGCAATTTCCCAACAGGATTTCAATAAATTTTCCCTATCCGCCATCAAAACTCTGGTTAAAAAACAATTAATAACCGTCAATGAAACGGAAATTTCGGATGATGTCTTCTGGAAAGACATCCTATTAAAAGAAAAAACAGTGTTGCTTACAGATGAGCAGAACCTGGTGACCGAAGAAATCGCTCAACATATCGGATTAGATCGTTTTGCCCCATATTTAATTCAGGGCGTCACTGGCAGCGGAAAAACAGAAGTGTATCTGAAGCTGATCCGAAAAACGCTGGCAATGAATAAATCTGCACTGGTTTTGGTTCCTGAAATAACCCTTACAACTCATCTCGCCAGCCGGTTCAGAGGTGAATTTAAAGACACCATCGCCATCTGGCACAGTCATCTCAGTGGTACCCAGCGGAATATACTCTGGAAAAAAATCCGGGACGGTCTTTATCCCATAGTTATTGGCGCCCGCAGCGCTGTTCTTCTTCCGATTCAGCATCTGGGATTAATTATTATTGACGAAGAACAGGATGGATCGTTTAAACAACGTGACCAGGAACCCCGATATCATGCCCGTGATGCGGCGTTAATGCGGGCAGTGGAGTGTCGGGCGGTCGTCGTCATGGGTTCGGCCACTCCCAGCCTGGAAAGTCTTTACAATGCAGCCATCGGCAAATTTCAAAAATTGGAATTAAAAAAACGATATTCTGAGGCTCCTTCCGCTACCATTGAAATAATTGACATGAAAGCCGAATGGAAAACCACCGGTGATTTTGAAAATCCCATTTCCCGGCTTTTAAATGAAAAAATCGCCGAGAAACTCGATCGAAATGAACAGATTCTGCTGCTTCAAAACCGGCGTGGTTATTCTAACGTCATTCTATGCCCCGATTGTGGGTGGACGCCCAAATGCCGTAACTGTGACATCTCCCTGACCTATCATAAAAACGCAGCAACATTACTCTGCCATTACTGTAATTTAGTCCAGCAGCCTCCGACCGTTTGTCCAAACTGTCAGTCTTCAAAATTTCTCTACCCGGGGTTTGGTACTCAGCGGGTCGAAACCTGTCTTCAGGAAGCATTTCCAAATCACAAAATTGTTAGACTAGACGTCGACAGCACACTTAAACGGGGATTTTCACAGCGGGTCATGCGGGAATTTGAAGCCGGCCACATCGATATTATTCTGGGAACCCAGATGATCGCCAAGGGTCTTGATTTTCCCAATGTAACTCTGGTTGGGGTATTGAATGCGGATATCGGCCTGTTCATGCCGGATTTTCGGGCCCGGGAGAGAGTGTTCCATCTGCTATACCAGGTTGCCGGACGCGCCGGCCGAGGAAAAATTCAGGGAGAGGTATTTATTCAAAGCTTCAATCCACAGGATATTACCATTCGTTTCGCGATGCAACAGAACATCGCCAAATTTACCGCATTGGAATTAAATGAACGAAATCCGATTAATTATCCACCATTCAGCCGCCTGGCAGCAATACTGTTTTCCGGTCTCAACGAGATTCAGGTTAAGGAAGCCGCCGAAACATGTACCCATTATTTAAAACAGCACAACAAAAAACTGGAAATATTAGGTCCGGCTCCGGCCCCGATCAGCAAAATTAAAAACCGCTACCGGTACTTGTCCATTATTAAATCCCGCAAAGATGCCGACTCAAACGGAACACAGCTGCGGAGAGCCCTCAAATCATTTTTGGCGTCATCGGTTCATCAATCTCAAAGCCGGCAAGTCCGCATCAGCATTGACATTGATCCAATGGATTTACTCTGATGCCAAAATTTATTCTGCTGTTTTTATTTATCTTTTGCAATTTACTGTTTGCCGAACAAAAAGAACTAATTTCTGACAATGTCCACATATTTTACCCGGCAAAGCGGGAACAGCTCGCTGTTTTTACAATGAATACTATTCAGGATAACATTCCTCAATTAAGAAGCGTGTTTGGTGTTAATACCCAGCCGATTCGTGTATATATTACTGATTCGCAAGCAGCGTTTGAACAATTGGCGGGCGCTCATTTGCCCTATTGGACAGCGGCTGTAACTATTTTCCCCAAACAAATAATCGTCTTAAAATCCCCCGGGCTGACCAATACTAATCTGCGTCAATTCCGTGAAACCGTTGAGCATGAATTTATCCATTTATACCAGGGATTGTTCGTACCGTTGAATATCACTCCTGCCTGGTTTAATGAAGGATGGGCCAACTATATCAGTCGTCCTTATGATATTCAGAGCAGAATTGTTCTGTCGAGAGCTATTATTAAAAACCGGATTATACCGCTCCCTAAACTGGTGGATTTTCTGACATACAATCATCAACAGGCCGAACTTGCCTACGCGGAAAGCGTATCCTTGATCGAGTTTCTGGTCGTTGTTTATGGCGAACCAGTCATTCATGAAATATTTAGCGACATTGCGGTCACAAAAAATTTTGAAACAACACTGCAAAAATTGACGGATACCGATATCGAAACCCTGGAATATCACTGGAAAAAATATATTATCAGTCGCTACCGCTGGATATTTTTGTTAGATATTCAATACATTATTTGGTTAATTATACCGATATTGGTCATAATTGTGTATTTTATAAAAGGTCACCGGAACAAAAAAATCATTCAGCAGTGGAATATTGAAGAAAACAGTGAAAATGAGATACCGATAGAATGAAAAAGCAGATATTACTGGTTTTGATATATTGCCTGATGATCAATGCCGGCGGTCTCGGCGCACAGGCGTTTTTTCAGGGACTCAACCATCCTGTTAATGCCCGGGGTTGGGGAATGGGAGCTGCTGCCAGCAGTCAATCCAAATCCGCCTCCGGAGTTCTGTACAATCCCGCAACGATTGCGCTTTCTCCCGATCTGTGGCAAATTAATCATACGATGTTTCCCCTGGATATTTCTGCCAGCTCGGCATATTCAGTTTTTACAACTCCTGTGCCGGGAAAATTCGCAATGCTATTTAGTTACCTGAATTACGGTTCCTTTACCGAACGGGACTGGGAGGGTACGGAAGTCGGCAGTTTTAGTGTATATGATTTAACATCTTCTGTCGCCTACAGCCGGAAACTAACCCGTCGGCTCAGCGTGGGGCTGTCAACGGCTTTAACACAATCCCGATTAAATACGATGACCGCTTCAGCCATTCTGGGGTCGTTTGGAATCCTTTATTACAATGAAATCTCAACACTGTCAATTGGGTTGAGTTATCGCAATTTTGGTATTCTGATTGACAGCTACTCCGGCGGCGATGAACACGTACCATCAATGCTGATTGCCGGCATTTCAAAAAAGTTGGCACATTTACCAATGATTCTGTCCATAGACGCCTACCAGGCTTATCGGGATGAATATATTGCCAATATCGGAGGTGAATTTATCATCGGAGAACACCTGTTTCTTCGATGGGGAAACTCCACACGACGATTTCAAATTCGTGGGCAGGAAAGTTTTAAAAACTTTTTCAGCTCAGCATCAGCCGGATTTGGAATAAATTTTCGGTCTTTTGTTTTTGATCTCGCCGTTATCGGGCTCAGCGATGCGGGCCATATTTCATCAATCAGTATTTCCCAATATCTATAAAGGAGAGAATAATGAAAACATGTTTTTTCGCAATGAAATTTATCCCTTCAATATCTATTTTGCTGTTACTTTTTTCTTCCTGTCCAAGCACAGATAATCAAGATGTCAGCTTTAATGATGAAATATTACCACTTTTTAAAGCACAATGTGTTCGGTGCCATTTTGATAACGCCAGTCCGGGAAACCTTGATTTGTCCACTTACGAATCGCTCATGAGTGGCAACAGCAATCACCCGGATAATCTTGTCGTGCCCGGCTACCCTTTTCAGAGTCTGATATATGATGCGGTGGCCAGCGACGAACAGGCAATCCTTTCTGCCCGCATGCCCCAGGGTGGTCCATATCTTCGGGATGTCGAAATTCAGTTAATTGAAGACTGGATTTTTCAGGGCGCCAAAGACAATTAAAAAAGGGATTGACCGGTCGGATCAATCCCTCTCCTTTGTATAAATCTAGTATTCTATGACGATCGTGTAAACGTATATTCCGTCGTTACCCAGCCAGATCCTTCATAATAATCTGTCTTAGTTTTCAAATAAAGTATATTATCTGAAATTGTATATTCCTGTACCCACGCGATCAGTGGTGTGTCTTCATCATATATAAACATATAACCACTGTTCGTATTCCAGTTAAATGATGTTGTGTCAGATCCTGAAAATGTTGATGACATTTCCCATGTACCGCTCATATCATTATTTAAATCAAGATTGATTTGCAGGAGTGTCGTTGAGATTGGAGAACCGGCAATCGTCACCGCTGTTAGCGTCCATGATCCGATCGCTTCTTGATCAATCTCGCCGCCATCTTTCACGAAAGTAAATTCTTCAGTTAAACCGTCCTCGTTATAAAAGGAACCCGAAAAAACACCATCAGTTATCGAATACTGAATTACCATTGGAATTTGTTCGTCTTCATCAAACATCACCAGATAGTTACCGGAGGAGTTCCAAGTTAAAGGGTCAATATTCACATCCTGTGATTCTTCCAGATCGTCGATCCGGTAATCAACAGCATTTCCGTCCGGGCTAAAAACAATTCGTTGAACCGTCAATGGTTCCTCCGTTCCGACTTGAGAGTCAACCATAATCCAGGTTCCGATTAAATCCGGGTCTTTTTCACCGGTATATTTTACATACATCTCGTCGTAAGAATGCCCCTCAGAGATATAGGTAAAATGGACGATGGTATTGTTTTCACTTAATGTAAATGACCCACTCCAAACCGTGCTGTCATTTTCATCGGTAATCGTGATCGTAGATCCATCCGTCGCCCAGATAAATGAATCGGAATAAAGTGCTTCCTGGTCCGGCTCATCCCGACCTTCAATCGTGCCATTACCATTATTCTGCAATTGGATCAATGCCGGCAATCCGCGCTGTACACCATCTTCAATCATTGAAAAACGATACCAGACCCCAACCAGCCCCTCATTTAACACATCTTCTTCCGTCGGTGAAAAAAGATCTTCAAGACAGGCCGGAGCAAACAGTAGCATTACTACGAGTCCGACAATTAATATGGATTTATTCATTTTTTATCCTCCCGATTTTTAATAAACATACACATTTTATTTCTACTAAAACGTGCGCTGGAATACACCTACTCTTTGACCCGCGTTGAGTCCCAGTACAAATAAACCAGAATTAAGATAAACATTACAAAACCAAGAATTTCACCACCGGCCGATTCTACCCAGTGTTCGGTGCCGATCGCCTTCATCAGGGTCCAGCCATCACCAAATATCTTTTGACCAAAGAAAATGATAAACGCCGCCACGACGCCCATAATTGCACCACCGGCGATAAATCCGGATGCAATCAGAGTTCCTTTTTCTTTGCGTTTCTTAACAAGTTTCTGGTTGTCGGTGGATTTTCCGACAAAATGTGCGATCAAGCCACCAGCCAGAATCGGAGTGTTTAAATAAATCGGCAGATACATTCCCAGTGCGAATGCCAGGGGTGGAACACCGATAAATTCCAGAATAATCGCCATAAACACACCCGCGATATAGAGTGTCCAGGGGGCCGGTGAACCGGTCATTAACGGCTCAATAACCGCTGCCATCGCGGACGCCTGAGGTGCCTCCAGAGCATTCGGACCAGCCGCGGCACCAAAACCAAAAGTCTTGTTCAACACAAGAATAACAAATCCCACAGATGCCGCCGCCAGTAGTGTTCCGGCAAATTTATAGCGTTGCTGAACCTGCGGTGTTGTGCCCAACCAGTAACCAATTTTTAAATCCGAAATAAATGCACCAGACATTGACAATGCCGTGCAGACAACCCCACCAATTATCAATGCCGCCAGCATACCTTTTTCGCCGGTCAAGCCAACTTTAAGTAAAATAACGGACGACATAATCAGGGTCATCAGAGTCATGCCGGACACCGGATTGGTTCCAACCAGCGCAATGGCACGAGCCGCAACCGTTGTAAATAAAAACGAAATAATAAATACAATCAGAATCCCGACAATCGCGTGCCATATATTCATCTCAACGACACCAAAAAGAAAAAATATGAACAACATAATAAATGTTATCAACAGAAAAATGGCAATCCATTTCATTTTGATATCTTTTTGAGTCCGGGGTACGATACCTTCGGCGTTTGTGAGAACTCCGCCGGTCAATTCCTTAGCAGCCAGTTTGAAAGCCCCGGCAATGATTTTCGATGATTTGATTATTCCGATTATCCCCGCAGCCGCAATACCGCCAATACCAATATGACGGACATAATTGGTAAATATCTCCTGTGGTTGCATGTCTTTAATCAGAATCATAGCCGGTGCAAGCGGTTCTATTAAATGCTGGCCAATATAATAAAACGCCGGAATCATCACCCACCAGGCCAGGAAGGAACCACAGGCGATAATCAAGGCGTATTTCAGCCCAATGATATACCCCAACCCAGTTACAGCCGCACCAATATTGATTTTTAACACCAATTTCCACTTGTCCGACAGAATGGCGCCCCATCGAAAAACCTGGGTCGAAACAACCTCTTTCCACAATCCAAGTCCCGCGACACAAAAATCATATATACCACCAACAATGGCTGCAATAACCAGCACCTTTGCCTGTTCACCGCCTGATTCGCCGGCAATAATCACTTCGGTTGTAGCCGTTGCTTCGGGAAACGGAAATTCACCATGCATGTCCTGAACAAAATATTTTCTGAATGGAATTAAAAACAGGATACCCAAAACACCGCCAAACAGAGACGCTAAGAACATTTGGAGAAAACTGACGTCAATGCCCAGAATATACAGTCCGGGTATGGTAAAAATCGCACCGGCAACGATAACACCCGACGAAGATCCAATTGACTGAATAATAACATTTTCTTGTAAAGCGTTTTTGCGTTTGAGCAATACCGAGGTTCCAACGGCCAGAATCGCAATCGGAATTGCCGCTTCGAAAACCTGTCCGATTTTAAGTCCTAAATAAGCGGCTGCCATGGAGAATAATACCGAATAAAACAATCCCCAAAACAGTGAATATGTTGTGACTTCCGGGACAATTTTTCCGGCCGGAATTACCGGTATATAATCTTCACCATCTTTCAGTTTGCCATACGCATTATCCGGTAATTTAACCTGATCCTGTTTGCTCATAATTATCTGTCCTCCATAAAAATACCGTTTCTAATGTATTCGCGTCTGATAATATTGCAGTTACAACACACAATATTGGTAATCTTTGTCATTTTAAACGACCGAAAAACATCAATGTGCTTTTTCAAAAATATAGTGTTTGATCCGTCCCGACAGAGATTCAAAAAGGTGGTTGATTTCATCGTCAGACAGAGATTCCAGCCACTCACGGACCTTTTTTCCATACTTCTGGGTCCATTCAAAATAGGCCCGTTTGCCAATATCGCACCCTTCTTGCTGGCTGCAGATATATTTATACTTTTCCATTTCGGCAACCTGAATGCCCATCTCTTTTTCATGTCGGGTCAGTATTTTTGTCTTTAACGGCTCTTCAAACATATCCCGCTGCTCAAAATCCATTTTACCGGCAATGCCAATTTTTCCAGAAGTCTTTTTTGTGTATATTCTTTGAACTCACCAAGGGAAAAATATAGGATAGACAAACATGATATGCAATGCTATTCTGTCCTAAAAATTTAAACCTCCACCATATTGCTCTGGCGGTGGACATTGAAAAAATAGTGCATTCAACATTAGCTGGACACAGGACCTGTCACAACATTCAACTAATCAGGGTAATACGACAGTGATCGATTGTTTATTCGCTATTACTTTTTTTGGATTTGAATTTATCCATCACTTCAGCGGCTTTTTCCGGAACCAGCAATGCAAATAACCCAAACGCAGCGCCAAGTATTCCGATAATGCGAATTATTGTCGGATCCAAAACCAACAACAATAAACCGATTACAAAAATAAAAATACCGAGATTTCTCATAGCGTTAGTCCCTCTGTATTGATTTGTTCATAATAATGTCTAATATTAATGGAAAAATCGGGAATATTCAAATCATCTTTGGGGCTGCATACCCGATTTGTCAATGCAAGTAAAATAAAAATCAAGGTGCCAAAGATTACCAATAGGGCAACATCGAAGGGAATAGAAAATTTATTTTTCTTATTCGGTCTTTTTTTTTGTTTTCGTTTAGCTATCTGAACCTCCTGTTGAAATTTATTATTCGCTTAATATAGAGTTCATTGTGGATACTGTCAAATATTTGATATCCGATTTATGTGCCGAAACTCACATGAATCGTGGTTGCTTTTATTTCACGTTCAATGTATATTCATCAAAATATCTGGACTTACTATGAAAAAACTGATCGTAATACTATTTGCAACACTCGTTATTCTCCAATTCCCGGCGATATCTCAGGAAAACTCTGTTTACCCACAACCGGTGACCCTGGTTACCGTACCAACAGCCGGAATTATTCCAAGGGGGGCATACCTGACCGAATTTCGCCTGTTTAGCGGCGGCGGGGTTCTTGCCGGCATTTCCGCTGGTATTTCACAGCGGTTTATGTTTGGTGTTTCCTATGGTGGCGCCGGTATTATCGGAAACCAAAAGATTCAGTGGCATAATCAGCCGGGTGTAGAAATAAAGTATCGGTTTATCGAAGAATCCACTAAACTGCCGGCCTTTCTTTTTGGTTTCAATTCGCAGGGGCAGGGTACCTATATCGATTCGCTAAAACGCTATGACACGAAAGCGAAGGGATTTTACCTTGTTGCCAGTAAAAATTACCGGTTTCTCGGCAACATGGGTTTTCACGCCGGTTTCAATTATAATCCACTGGAAGACGATGATGGTGACAGTGATCCATCATTTTTCATCGGGCTGGATAAAGACATTAACCCGGAAATATCCTTTGTTGTCGAATATGATGCCGCCCTGAATGACAACGAAACTAATGCTCTGGGGCTTGGCGAAGGACTGGGCTATCTCAACGCCGGAATTCGATGGACAATGGTTCAGCGGTTTCACCTGGAAGTCGATTTCAACAATATTCTGCTAAATCGAAATAAGGTGGACTACTTCAACCGGGAGCTTAAATTCACCTTTGTGGAATTTTTCTAATAACTGGTAAAAACGAAAAATCAACATTCAATTCAAACACACTATGGGGGTAACAATGAAAGATCGACGTTTTCGATTTGTAGTATTTTCCGTGGTCATCATACTGGCGTGCATGCTGGTAATGGCCCAGGGCGCCACCGTAAAAGACCTACTGGATGAGGTCGAAACACTGCGTGATGCCGATAATTACACCGACGCTTTGGCAAAGCTGAAAGAAATCGAGAAGATGGGTAAGGACAATCCGGAAATACTCTGGAAAATCGCTCGCGCTTACTTTGATTTAGCCGATCAGGACGAAGGTAATATCGAGGTACAAAAGGCAAATGTATATCCTGGCTTTGAATATGCAAAAAAGTGTGTTGAAATTGCACCAAACGTTGCTGGTGGCCATCAATACTATGCTATTTTAATCGGGCGAGTTGGCGAAATAGAAGGCACCAAACAAAAAATTGAAAATTCCTATGCCGTCAGAGAGCACACCATGATTGCGATTAAACTGGATCCCGAAAACGATTCCAATTATCATGTGATGGGCCGTTGGCATTTTGCGTTGGCTGATCTAAGCTGGGTCGAGCGGAAAGTCGCCAGTATTATTTACGCTACACCTCCGGCGGCATCCTTTGAAAAAGCCGTTGAATATTTCGGAAAAGCTCATGAACTCAATCCTGACGATATTCGCCATTTATTGTGGCTGGGGAAAAGTTATGAAAAACTGGGCCAGGATAATAATGCCAAGAAAGCGTTAAAACAAGCGCTGGCTCTTCCCGCGGTGTCCAATTCGGACAAGAACCAGCAAAAAGAAGCAAAAGCACTGCTAGAAGAACTATGATAGGTAAACAATGAAAATTATTACCAGTTTAACCAAAATCCTGAAAGTCTTTTTTGTTGCTGGATTTGTTTTTCTGTTTGTAATAGCGGCAATTACACTTCTGACAAAAGAGAATCCGGAAGAATAAAATAATCGTTTCTTGTGGTTATAGACAGTTGTGATGTTTCGACTGAAACATCACAACTGTATTTTTTTATTTCAATAAAAGCATATTCCGCACTTGCATGCCACCGGCAGACAACATCCGCAATATGTAGACACCGCTCGGCACAAGCTCGCCAGTTGATTTTTTTCCATCCCATATCTGCGAGTACTTCCCCGCATTGAAGCGTCCATTTACCAGTGACCGAACAAACTCTCCCCGAATGTTGTATATATCCAGTCGTACATTCGATGCCATGGGGATCGTAAAAGAAATAGTGGTTGTCGGATTAAAAGGATTCGGATAATTCTGCAATAAATGGTATTCCCCGGCAATTGTTTCCTCGGGATTTTCTATACTTGAAACATAATCGAAGTAATCAAAGGTCTTTGCCATAATTTCCATTCGCGCCGAATCCACGTAAATAGACTCAAACGGAAATGCCAGATACACTAATTTTCCTTCTGCGGTACCTCCGGGAAATAATCCATCATAGCGGATCGCTGCGATATTGCTCGTACTTGCATTCTTGTATTTCAAAACATTAACGCCACCATTGATACCATTGATAGCGTCAGGCCAATCCACATCAAAAGTTCCATGTGTGCCATTATCAAAACTGAAATCAGCAATACCATCAAAGATTTCACCTGTAATTGGCATTGCCGAATAATAGGTTGCACTAACCCCAGCCGGCGCATCGGCTATATAATCAGCCTTTAAAAAATAATGGTAAAAAGCAATGTCGCTACTACTTCCTTTGGCTTCAAGGTCCCAACCGATTTCGGACCCCGAAACGAATAATTTCCCGCCCTGTTTCAGAAATGTCTCCACACTGTCTTGCTCCACTGAATTAAATGTTTCGTCGGCCGTACTTTCATCTCCCAGTATCCAGATAACTGTTTCATAATCGCATAACGAAATTTTTCCATCGTAGACAGATTCATTCAGGATATATGAAAATCCACGACCAGCGGATATCAAAGGCTGGACATATTGTTTCACATAATCATAACGGGTATTCGTATTACGGTCAAAACCATTTACAATCAATACTTCCCGAGGATCGGCAGAGGGTACAGCGGCATAGCATTCCTTATTTAAATCCGAACATCCGGCAGCGTTGGCAACTTTTACCTGAAAATAATAGGCTGTAAATTCTTCAAGATCCGATACTATAATTTCATTGGTGTCAGAAACCACGGAATCCGGTTCGATTGTTCCCTCGGTACCATAATACACTACATAAGAATCCGCGTTGGCAACGGCCTCACATTGAATTTTTACCGAAGAATTATTCAGGACTAACGCTTGAATATAGCCGGGTTTTGCCGGTGCAATAGAATTCAGGTAATCATCTTTAAAATTGAAGAATTTATCCGCAATTGTGACACTCACAGTATCCGGATAATACCCTTCCGCCGATATGATTAATTCATAAGTTCCGGCCGCCAAACTATCAAAGAAGAAGTAGCCATTATTATAAGAATCGCCGTTGTAAATCTTACCTAAAGGATTCAGGGCAACAACAATGTTGTTAACCGGAACATATTGATCATCTGACCCACTGAAATAATAATAGTCTGCAATTTTATTTTCATCCCTCACAATACCGGCCAGTGTTGAATATTCGAAATCCGTACTATCAAAAATTTCAAGATAGGTACGCGCAAAGGCATAAGCTTCATTGCGATGATATTCACTATTTTTCAAACGCCATGTTTCGGGATAATAATCATGGAATGAACCTTCCGATAAAACACCCGGCAAAGTCAAGGTTCGAAAAACCCCTAAATAGGGCTGACCAGTTCCATAAAACGTCCAGTCACCGGCCATCTGGGTGCCGGTGGTCCGATTGGCGGAATAAATCCGGTCGACCATAATTTCTGCGCATGTCAATTCGATCGGGCTGGAAGGATAACCGGAAAGACCATTGATCCGTGGCTCGCCAGTGGGTCCTGGATACAGCATCAGTGTTGAGTTCCGCAATCCGTTATAGCCATTACTGTGAATTGAATGAAAAAAATCAACATTGTTCTGATTCGCAATCGCAGCCCGTTCGGATAGAGACGGATCATCTTCGGTGCTTGTTTCTGTAGGCGGATCATCATTATTCCCTGTCCGCGTTAAAATAACAGTAGCGCCCAGATTTCTAAATATTTCTCTTACCTGAAATGCCTTGCTGAGATTGGATTCCGATTCCCAGAAATCAGCATAAGCCATATTTCGATCATCAGATTCGTGGCCGCCATGGCCCGGATCAAAACAAAACTTTACACCGGTCAAATCCTGAGCAGACATAAAGGAAACCAGTAAAATTATTACAAATGATAATATGTTTATTCGTTTCATAATTAAATCCTATTCTCCGATTGTAATTGTCAGATATCCGATTTTACCATCCGCCGTATCAAAGGCGATCTTGTCCATTATCGGAGACCAGACTGGATACATTTCA